>ONAV01000042.1 GCA_900315925.1 uncultured Selenomonadales bacterium
AGGCGATGTTGGACAGCAGCAGAGGTTCGAAACCTTTGCCGATAGCCAGGTAGAGCAGAATCAAGCCTACCAGGAGCATGATTACGTTACCGCTGGTCAACCCCTCGAAACCGGAGTCGTTCCATACGGACTGGAGAGAAACAATTAATGCTTCCATAAATACGTCCTCGATTCTTTACACAATTTTTGTTTCAGTTAAACGGTTGGATAATCTTTGCGATTTATCCGAAATGAAAAAAGCGCAACTGCAAAACTTTGGGATATACCGGCTGCCGCCTGTGAGCCACGGCAGCCGGGACAAAACTGAGATGATCTGAAACCTTATGTAATGGATGATTCTTCGTAGATTATTTGCCGGGGAAGAAGGGCCAGAACATAGGAATCAGAATCAGGGAGATAACGAAGCAAACGATTACCAGACCGGTACCTGCTTTTACGTAGTCCATGAATTTGAAGCCGCCGGGGCCTAATACCAGGGTGTTCGGAGGCGTGCCTACCGGAGTCGCAAATGCGCAGGATGCTGCAACGGCGATAGCCATCAGAACGGCTGCCGGATCAGCGCCCAGCTGTTTGGAAATTGCGATACCGATCGGGCACAGCAGCGCGGCGGATGCAGTGTTGGACATGAACTGGGTCAGACCGCAGGACAGGATGAACAGTACAGCAGTCACAATCATCGGGGACGGGGTTCCGCCCATCAGACCTACTGCCCATTCAGCGATAACTTTGCCGGCGCCGGTCTTGCTCATGGCAGAGGATACAGGCATCATGCCGGCAAACAGGAAAATGGTTACCCAGTCGATGGAAGCATACGCCTGTTTTTCCGTTAAGCAGCCGGTCAGTACAGCAACGATAGCGCCGGTGATAGCTGCCATTTCCAGGGTAACGCCTTTGATACCCAGAGCCATGGTCAGAACTACGGCTAACAGGATAACGCCGGAAACGATCATCTTGTTGGTAGAAGTTTCGTTGGCTTCGATTTCCTGTTCCACTTCCGTATCTTCGGAAATGACACGTTTCGGGAGCAGGTGTTTGCCGATGAACATCATGTAAACCAGACCAGCCAGGGTCAGGGGGATACCGATCTTCGCAAATTCAAAGAATCCGAAAGCGCGGTAACCGGCCTGTTCCAGAGCGCCGGAAGCGATGATGTTGGGAGGCGTACCTACCAGGGTGATGATACCGCCGAGGCCGCAGGCGAATGCCAGAGGCATCAGTTCGGTGGAAGCAGGAATCTTTGCCGCTGCGCACACGCCCAATACTACAGGCAGTAAGCAGGCGGCCGTACCGGTGTTGGACAGAACGGAGGATAACCCCGCGCCGACCAGCATAACGCCGATCATCAGGCTGTTTTCACCGGTACCGGTGAGTTTAACAACGGTTTCACCGATTTTCTGGGCCAGGCCGGTGTAGAACATTGCTGCGCCTACAACGAACATGCCTGCGAACAGAACAACGGTGGAGTTGGACAGGCCGCTGAACACCTGCTTAGCCGGGATGAATCCCAACAGGCCGCAGGCGATAGAGCCGGCCATAGCGGTAACTGCCAGAGGAATGATTTCGGTAACGAAGAATAAGGCAATCACCGCGAGAAGAATAAGACATTTTGTGGACTGAGCCATAATAACTCCTCCTTTTTAATGAGTCCCACATACTTTCCCACATACTTGCGTCTCACAGTTGCAATTATAGAGTAACACGTTTGGTGTAATCCTGCATTGACTGAAAGTATGATGGGAACACACGCGCGTGCCATAAGAGTAATTCTTGCGATGTATTTTTTCTGACAAGGGTATGAACCTTTAGAAATACAAATAAAACTATGCCAAAAGTAGTAATACTTTAGATTTAGCAAAACGGTTGTTACAAATCTTAAACCCTTTATGTATTGCGCAAATTCCAACTATTGCATATACTTGTGGAAGGTGAAGAATGCTACTGTAGAATTATTTATTAGTGTTAGCATAAAAGAGGTTGGGCATCATCATGAAAAAGAAGACAGGTTCTGCTGATCAGTGGATTCAATTCATTGGTAAAGACAAACTTCAGACCTTCCAGGATAATTTTGCCGGAGCCTACGGGGTCAGCATGATTTTCCTTGACATGGATGGAAATCCGTTAACGGTTGGTTCTCAGAATTCCCTGTTCTGTTTTACCATTCAAAAAGAACATGCGGTACGTTGTCAGGAAAATTTCCAGATGGACATGGACACTATGCAAAAAGGGGAATCCTTTATCCATGTATGTCCTTTCGGGATTGCCTGCCTGTATGTTCCGGTTTATTTTAACAACCGGCTGACCGCTTTTGCCGGGATTGGCGGCCTCACGTATGAAAACAGCACCATTCCCGAGAATCTGAAACAGCGATTCCATATTACCAGTTACAATAAAGAGACTACCTGGAATATCCTGATGCTGTTGGAAAGCATGCTGCGCCTGCTGAACGTAAACTGTACCGTTTCCCAGAAAGATGCGGCGCAGAAACAGGAGGACGCGCTTCCGGTCAACGTACGAGACGAACGCATCAGCCGACGGGAACAGGAAATCGTGCAGCTGCTGTGCAAGGGCTATACCAATAAACAGATTGCCCGACAGCTGTTTATCAGTGAAACAACAGTAAAAACCCATATCAGCAACATTCTTGCCAAACTGAACCTGCATGATCGGATGCAGATTGTAGTGTATTATTATAATAAGATTAACGGTGCGGAAGCGTCAGATACGAATAATAATGAAGAAACTGATTGAACGAGTATCCGGACTGCTGAATGAATGGTATCATGATTTAACGGTTCGGCTGATTTTTACCATTTCCCTGTTTGTTCTATTGCCAATTGCTCTGATTACGTTCTTTTCCACCCGCTATCTGGAGGAACAGTTCAGCCGGAACCAGGACCGGTATCTTCGCTCTACGCTGGCAATCGTCATCAGCGAGATGCAGCAGCGGCAGGGCAGTATCCGGAAAGCCGCTACCTGTATAGCGCAGGAAGTGAGCACACCCCAGGCAGTCGAACAGCAGGACACCAGGGTTCTGGAAGAGAAGCTGGCGCTTTTACGCAACAACTTTAACCGGGTTGACTATGCGGTGATGCTGAATCCTGACAGTCATATTATTGCCCGGTCAGCATCCGATATCCGTTTTAATCCCGAAAGCAGGCTGGGCAGTCTGAACCGGGAGGTGTGCCGGACAGGAAGACCCATTAATGTCAACGAAAAGATGCCCCTCAGCGATTTGTTCGAAGAAGGCAGCAAAGAGTTTAAAAAGTTTACGGTAGAATTGAAGCAGGGAATCGCCGGCGAAGGGGAGTACATGCAGCAGGCTCTCTGCGAAGTGACCATGGTGCCGGTTATGGATACGGGCGATCCCGGCAAGGTCATTGCCTGCATGGTGCTGATTGGTATCTGCAACAGTGATTATTACTTTCCTTCCTATATCAGTTCGAAAGCGACCAACGGTTTTCTGGTGCTGACGGTGGACGGCGTTCATGTTTCCACCAAATCTACCGAGGGGGAGGACCGGAGCTGGATCGTCGGGCAGAAAGCCGGTTCCATTACCAGTTCCAAAGCCGATGACGGAACCTATTCCGGTAAGGTATATCTGCGGGGGATTCCCCATTTGTTTATTGACCATCCCATAAAGAACTATTCCGGCGATCTGGTGGGATATATCAGCTTCGGTCTGCAGGAAGACCAGTTTTCCGGCATTGTGGAAGATAACCGGAAGCAGACCATGGTCATTGGTCTGCTTTGTTTTGTGCTTTTCGCGCCGCTGATCTGGCTGATGGCAGCCCAGGTCCGGCAGAACCAGAAGCATCTGGAACTGTTGGTGCGGCGACGTACCAAGGATCTGGAATCCGCAGTGGAAGAACTGAAACAGCTGAATGAAACAAAGAACCGTTTCCTTTCCAACATCACCCATGAGCTGCGAACGCCGCTGTGTGTTATTATCAATGCCTGTGATTTTCTGAAGGGCGGGTACGGCGGTACGCTGAATGAAAAACAGTTCCGCTATGTGGATCATGCTTCGGAATGCGGGTCCCATCTGCTGACGCTGATCAATAACCTTTTGGATCTGACCCGCCTGCGTTCAGGAAAGACCAAAGCGGATTTTTCCCGATTTTCCATTCATGCTTTTGTGGAAACGATTGTTAATGAAATGCGCAATTTCCGCCCCGATGCTCACATCATCATGCAGACTTCCTTTGAACCGGACGATTTTGAAATTGTGGCCGACCCGCAAATGCTGCGGCAGATTATTTACAATCTGCTGTCCAATGCCCTGAAGTTTTCGCCGCCTGACAGCCGGATTTTCATCCGCGTGCAGAAGATGGAAGAATCGCGGCAGATGCGGATCAGTATCGAGGATCAGGGAATCGGCGTGGCCCGGGAGAATCTGGAGCGGATTTTTAAAGAGTTTGAGCAGATTGAAAATCCCATGACGAAAGAACGGCCCGGTACAGGGCTGGGACTTCCGATTGTCAAGAAACTGGCGGAGCTTCACCATGGTACGGTTTCCCTCCAGAGCGAGCTGGGGAAAGGAACGGAAGCTATTTTGCTGCTTCCGCTGGAACAGGATATGAATTGATCAGCAGTTTCTTATCGTTTATAAGGAGCAAAAGGTATGCCGAAAATTTTAGTGGTAGATGATAACGAACAGTTAAGCAGTATGCTGAAGGATGTGCTGGAAAGCTGGGGCTATACGGCGCTGAAGGCGACGGAAGGCCGTTCCTGTCTTGAAATTGCCCGGCAGGAACAACCGGATATCATTTTGCTGGACATTATGCTGCCCGGTCTGTCCGGCTATGAGGTGTGCAGTGAACTGAAACGGGACGGGCGCACCCATTCCATTGCGGTGATCATGATGACCGCGCTGGAGGATTTGGAAAGCCGTATCCACGGCTACAAAGTCGGAGCTGATAATTTTCTGGTAAAGCCCATTAATTATAATGAAGTGAAAGCGATTATCCAGAAACTGTTAAAGGAAAAACTCTACGAGGACACGTTGGAAGAAAGCTGCAACGTAGCCAAAGCGTTCCGGCGGTTCGGACAGCTTCTGCTGGGACAGCCCACGAATATCAATGCGCCGAATATGGTTTATTGCAATAAACTGCTGGAATCCCTGAACTGGGACTGGGCTATGGCGCAAAAAGCGCGTATCGCTGTTATGTTATTTCCCTGACGGACGGACTGTATATGGGTCACTGGCTTCAGCCGGTGCTGCGCTTTTTAAATGCGTCGGTGGACAATAACGAAGCGTTCCGTCCGGAACTGGAACGGCAAAACTGCCTGAAAGCAGCGGAACTGGCGCTGATCGTAAACCGTTACACCTCGCTGCTGAAAGAAAAACAGGACAGAGAACTTACTTTTTCCATTTTAAAACGGGAATCCGCAGTCAACCATTATAACCGGGAAGTGTTGAAACAGCTGGAAGAGATCCTGCGGGCAGAACAGATACTGGAAAATATTAAATAAAGATATGTATTTTACTGAAAGTCCGATCCGGTTTAACGGCAGGCATACTCATGGAGTCGGTGCGTATGTATAGCGGTTCCCCAAATTAAAAAAGTTATAAAAAAACCTGTGCAGCTGTTATCACTCTGCACCAGATGTGCTATAATAAAGTATCAGATAGCTGATACTTTATTATAAGGAGGTAAACAATCATGAATCAAATTATTGCTACAGCGCAGCAGATACTGGACTTTAAAGTAGGCGCCATCAGCGTGGGGTCCGTCATTCAGGGCCTGATCCTGCTGATCATCTTCAACCGGATCATCAGTATGATCATGGGACCCCTCATCGACAAGATCTTGGACCGCTTTAAACTGGAAACCACGGTGCGGGGCTTTGTGAAAGCACTTGTTAAAGTGATCCTGAACTTTGTGGCCCTTTGCGTAGTAGCGGAAAGCATCGGCATTCCCATTGCATCTGTCCTGGCTGTTGTAGGTATGTTAGGCCTGGCAATTTCCCTGTCCGTGCAGGGCGCCCTGTCCAACGTATCCAACGGGTTCCTCATTCTGGTTACCAAACCCTTTAAGGTTGGCGACTATGTTGCCATCGCCGGTATCGAAGGCTTTGTGAAAGAAGTCAGCATGCTCTGCACGAAAGTACTGACCATCGACAACAAGCTGATCATCGTTCCCAACTCGGAAGCCATGGGTGGTAAGATTACCAACTTCTCTTCCGAAGAATTACGTCGCGTAGACATTGAGACAAAAGCAGGCTACGCCAATAAGTTTGAAGATGTTTACGCTGCCGTGCTGCAAGCCGTGAAAGATACGCCCACCGCGTTACAGGATCCGGCGCCTTTCGTGCGGGTTTCCGGTTACACGGATTACGCGGTGGTTTATACGATCCGCGTCTGGACCAAGTCTGCTAATTACTGGGACTGCTACTTCGACCTGATGCAGAAGGTCGGCGAGTTCAAGGATAAGAACGGTATCGTAGGCGGCGTTCCTTCCATGAGATATATAAGCGACAAATAGAGGTAATGACATTAAAATTACATAGCAAACGTAATAACAAAAACCGGTATCACACGCAACGTGATACCGGTTTTACTATTATAATTTTTATATTCGCAAATTTTTATATTGTGGTTCTTTGTTTTTCAGTCTTCGTACTTATCCGGGAAGAACCGCTTCAGCGTTTCCTACAATTTTAACGTTGCATAGTAACCGAAAGTGTGTTAAAATAAAGTATCACAAGAGTGAATTAGATTCGTCAAAGCGGCGAAATGGTCATAATAATAAACGGCAAAAGGAGATTGACTTACACTGTCGATAACTATAACAGGCTTACATTGTAATTAATCATAATAATAAATGCAAAAGCTATGAAGGCTTACAGGTTTCAGAGGGAACCGTAGTCTTTGTAGCTTTTTTGTTTTAGTGGTTTTCCATGGCACAATAAAAGCTGATCCTAAGGAAACCGGAACTATAAGATATAAGTTTTCCCTGATTTTTAACGAAAAGAGGCGTGATGATGAAACACTACGCTGTCAAACGACTATTGCAGCTGATTCCGATTTTGTTCGCAATTACCTTCCTGTCCTACGGGATGATGCGTCTGGCAGGCAGCGATGTGGTGGAACAAAAAATGGAAAATACCGACGGTACGGTCTCGCAGGAGATGATTGACGCAGCCAGAGAGGAATTGGGCCTGGACAAGCCTTTTATCGTCCAATACGTTACGTGGCTCGGAAAATTGGCGCGCGGAGATATGGGGGTTTCCTATGTCTCCGGGAAACCGGTCTTTTCAACGTTTGTATCCAAACTGCCTGCTACGTTGCTGCTGGCCGTCGTTTCCATTTTGCTGACGGTGATCGTTTCGATCCCGCTTGGAATCTGGTCGGCTGTGAACCAGAACAGGGCGGCCGATTATGTGATCCGCACGGCAAGCTTCGTTGGGAATTCTCTGCCTAATTTTTTTGTATCCCTGCTGCTGATGTATTTCTTCGCAATCCGGCTGAACTGGTTCCCGGTTATTTCCAGGGACGTCAGTCTGCAGAGCGTGGCGCTCCCGTCCATTACGCTGGCTATCGCCATGTCGGCCAAATATCTGCGGCAGGTTCGCGCAACGGTTCTTGATGAACTCAGCAAGGACTACGTGCTTGGCGCCAAAGCCAGAGGCGTGAAGTTCCAGACGACGATGATGAAAAGCGTGATGAAGGCTTCTCTTGTAACGATTATCACGCTGCTGACGCTCTCCATTGGTTCCTTATTGGGCGGGACCGCTATAGTAGAGTCCATCTTCATGTGGGACGGCGTTGGCAAGATGGCGGTGGATGCCATCAATATGCGCGATTATCCGATTATTCAGGCTTACGTCATGTGGATGGCGATTATTTACGTGCTGGTCAATCTGATAACCGATGTAAGCTATCGGTATCTGGATCCGCGGATCAGGCTGGGAGGAACAGAGCAATGAGCAGACCGGTCACGATTCGCGTGCAAAAAGTAAAAAAGAACAGGATCCGGGCGCGTTTGTTCTTTTTCCTGTTTCTTGCGGTGGTTCTGGTGCTGGTTTCGTTTTTTGCGGATCAGATTGTTCCCTATGACCCTTACGGGCAGGATCTGAGTCTGTCCAGACAGCCTCCGTCGGCAGCTCATTTTATGGGAACTGACCAATACGGGCGGGATGTTTTTTCCCGCGTAGTTGTAGGAGCGCAGGCCAGTGTTTTTTCTACCCTGATACTCGTTTGCATTACCTCGGTATTCGGAACCCTGGCAGGAACGCTGTGCGGCTACTTTGGGGGCAGGATTGATTCTGTTTTGATGCGGATTTCGGATGTCTGTCTGGCGTTTCCGGGGCTGGTCTTTGCGCTGGCGATTGCAGCGCTGCTTGGCGGGGGCATAAGTAATGCGGTGATTGCGCTGGCGGTCATCAGCTGGCCTAAGTATGCCCGCGTGGCGCGGGGGCAGACGCTGGCCCTGAAGAACTGTGACTTTGTGGCGGCGGCAAGGCTTGCCGGAGACAATTCTGCGCAGATGATCCGGCGGCACATTTTGCCGAACATCCTGGGGCCGATTCTGGTTACGGCCATGCTGGATATCGGAACGATGATGATGGAACTGGCAGGACTGAGCTTCCTCGGACTTGGCGCGCAGCCGCCTGTGGCCGAATGGGGCAATATGATGAGCGGCGGGAGAAGCATGTTGCAGACATATCCCTGGCTTGTACTGTCTCCCGGCGTTGCAATCTTCCTGACCGTCGTGACCTTCAATCTGCTGGGGGATACGGTCCGCGATTACATGGACCCGAAAAACTCCGGAACTCAATGATCGGTAAGCTTTTTTAAGCATTTTATATGACCTTGGAGAGGGTCGTAAAAAACTACTACTTTTTTATAATAAAGGGGAAAATAACATGAAAAAGATTCTGGCAGTCCTTCTGATGCTCTGTATCGCAGCAGGCATTCTGAGCGGCTGCGGCGGCGGTACCAATACGCCGGCTGCCTCCGGTAAAAAGAAAGTCTTTGTCTTTGGCGATACGACCTTTAACGCGGAAAACGAAGAACCGGATATCAACCCGCATAACGCGTACTCGGGATGGCCCTGCATCCGTTACGGTGTGGGCGAGACGCTGATGAAGATTGCGGACGACGGTACGCTGAAACCCTGGCTTGCGAAGAGCGCGACCAATGTGAATGAGACGACATGGGAAATCGTGATCAAGGACGCTGTTCGCTTTTCCAACGGTAAAAAGTGCGACGCTGCCGCTGTCAAAGCTTGTTTAGAGCATCTGATCAAGGTCCATGAGAGGGCAGCCGGCAACCTGAAGATTGCTTCCATGAAGGCAGACGGCAAAAAGCTGACCATCGTCACATCAGAGCCAAATCCCATTCTGATGAACTATCTCTCTGAGGGCTACGGCTGCATCATCGATATGGAAACCGGTATTCCCAAGAACGGATGCGTTGTGGGCACCGGTCCTTTCGTGGCCACTGAGGTCGTAACGGATAATCATGTAAAACTGGTGAAGAATGCAAATTACTGGGACGGCAACGTAAAAATTGACGAAGTCACCGTCCGCACCATCTCTAACGGCGACACGCTGGCGATGGCTCTCCAGTCCGGCGAGATCAACGCGGCATATGGAATGGCGTATGCCAGCTATCCTCTGTTTGAAAACGACAAATTCAAGTTCAGCAGTATCCAGACCAGTCGCTGCTTCTGGGGCATGATGAACTTTCACAAAGAGAACCCCGGCTACCGGATCATGAGCGATCCTGCGGTCCGCAAAGCGATTGCCATGGGAATCAACAAGAAGGGCTTTGTGGATGTTTTACTGAAAGGCTACGGCTACACCGCTGCCGGCGCGTTCCCCGAAAGCTTTGCCTTTGGAAGGGGAGTCAACACGGTTTCCTATGATCCCGGACAGGCAAAGAAAATCCTGCAAGATGCCGGCTGGGTTGATACCGATGGTGACGGTATCCGCGAGAAAGACGGCGTCAAGCTGGCCATCCGCTGGCTGACCTATCCGTCCCGTCAGGAACTGCCGCTGCTGGCCGAGTCCGCGCAGGCTACGCTCAAGGATATAGGGATCGAAGTGCAGATCAATAACACCAAAAACCACAACAGCATCCGGAAGGACCCCAAAGCCTGGGATATTTGGGTCAGCGCCAATGTAAACGCCGGCCTGGGCGATCCGCAGAATTTCTTTGATACATATTGCCTGGATTCTTCCATTAAGAACTCCGGCGGTCACCACAGCGACAATCTGGAAAAGCTTGCCGTACAGCTGCGCGGCACTTTTGATCCGGGAGAACGTGCGAAGATAGCAGTTAAGATGCAGCAGGAGCTTCTGGATGACAATTCCTATGTATTCTGTTCGTTCCTGCGTATGAGCATGATTATGCAGGCCAACGTCACCGGCCTTACGGCGCATACCTGTGATTTTTACGAACTGACTGCGGATCTGGATATCAAGTAAACGCTATGGTTAATGAGGTCGTGCAATGGCAGGATTATTGGATTATCAGCATGTGGAGATTTCCTTTAACGGGAATGCGGTTGTCCATGATGTAACGTTTCAGTTGCATCCGGGCGAAATCCTGGGCCTGGTGGGAGAATCAGGCTCAGGAAAATCGACGCTGATCAGGGCTGCGATGGGACTGCTTGGCAGTTCCGGCATGGTTACCAGAGGCGATATCTGGTTCGAGGGAAAAAACCTGCCGGATCTGTCTGACTCGGAGATGCGGCATATCTGCGGAGAAAAGATCGGCATGATATTCCAGGACTGCGGCGCTTCCCTGAGTCCCATCCGGACCATTGGCGAGCAGATCTTGGAGAGTATGGAAGCCCATCGCAGGGTGGATGTCCCGACGGCAAAAGCTGCGGCTATGGAGCTGTTTGACAAGCTGAAACTGAAAGACGGGGAACGGGTTTGGAACAGTTATCCCTTTGAACTCTCCGGCGGCATGAACCAGCGGGCGGGGATTGCAATAGCCATGCTCATGAACCCTGGGATCCTTCTGGCGGACGAACCGACTTCCGCTCTCGACGTGGCTGTGCAGCGGCAGGTGGTGGAGGAGATGCTGAGCGTCAGGGATGAATTCGGTACCGCGATTATTATTGTGACGCATGATATCGGCGTTGTTTCCGCCATGGCAGACAGTATTCTAGTGCTGCAGGACGGCAACGTGATGGAATACGGCAGGGCAAAGGAAGTTCTGGAAACTCCCCGGAACGGCTATACCAGGAAATTGCTCAGTGCGGTTCCGAGATTGAGGAGGGGATAGTGTAAATGGATCCGGTCCTGAAGGTCACCGACCTTTCCAAATACTTTTCCCGTGCCGGGAAAAACGGTTTCTTTGCCGTAGATCATGTGAGTTTTGCGGTTATGCCGGGTGAGATTCTCGGCATCGTAGGCGAATCCGGTTCCGGTAAGTCCACCATTGCCAAACTGATTACAAGGCAGATTGACGCGACAGCCGGAACGATTGAAATCGAAGGGCAGGATATTACCGGATTGAAAGGGCGGGATATGATTCCTGTCTATGCAAAGATCCAGATGGTTTTTCAAATGCCCAAGGGATCTTTTGATCCCCGCAGGACCCTGGGCGATGGAATCTGTGAGAGTCTGCGGAACCAGGGGAAGCCAAAGGCGGAGTGTAAGGCAAAGGCGCGGGGCCTGCTGGAACAATGCGGATTACCCGGCGATTTTTTGGAACGGTATCCGCACCAGGTTTCCGGCGGACAGTGCCAGCGCGCTGCAATTGCCCGGGCCCTGATGTGCGACCCGAAAATTCTTATTCTTGATGAGGCCACCTCGGCCCTTGATGTGACGGTGCAAAAGCAGATTATGGAATTACTGCAGGAGTTGCAGCAGAAGAAGGAACTTGCGTATCTTTTTATCTGCCATAACCTTGCGCTGGTTCAGCAGTTTTGTGACAGGGTAATCGTTCTTTGCGATGGGAAGATTGTGGAGCAGGGACTTCCTGACGATGTGATCATGCGTCCGAAATCTGAATATGCGAAGCGCCTTGTCGACTCTGTTTTCTGATAAAAAGAATCCTGGTTTCCATGAATATTCTGCGAAAAACGGTATCGTTATCGAATTTGTGGAAGAGCAGAGGATGGCGATAATCAGGCGTTAGCTTGGGTGAAAATATTGATTGTCTAAAAAAACCGGTACCGCATTCCATGCGATACCGGTTTTACTATTATAATTTTTTTTAATTGGCGGTTCGTTGGTTTTCAGTCTTCGTATTTATCCGGGAAGAACAGCTTCAGGGTATCCATGTCGGGCATCTTGCCCATGGCGTTGCCGATAAAGAAGAAGACCAGCGAAGTGGTGATACCAATGGTGATCTGGTGCAGGGAAAATACCTTGAAACCCAGGGCCATGGTGATGCAGTAGGCTGCCACGCCGCCGAACATGGCGCAGATGGCGCCGGTGCTGTTGGCTTTGTGCCAGAACAGGCCGAAAATCATCACCCAGAAGAACGCGGTTTCCAGTCCGCCGAAGGCGAACATGTTGATCTTCCAGATAACGGACGGGGGCGCGATGGAAATCAGGTAGATACCGAAGCCCAGCAGGATGGTGAAGACCATGCTTAACCGTTTAACGCCGTCATTACTCAGGGATTTGCCTTTCTTTTCCAGAGAACGCATGTACACGTCCTTGATGATGGAGGAAGAAGAGGTGAGCAACAGGGAGGAAACGGTGGAAATGGTGGCCGCGATAGGCCCGATGATGACAACACCGGCCCAGAAAGGACTCATGACGCTGATGATGGTTCGGGGCATAATGTTGTCCACGCTGCCGCCGTAAGCGGCCAGGTCCGGATTGGTGAGGACGCCTTTGCACAGTACGCCCACCCAGGTAGCGATGATGGTCACTACGCCGATGACGATGGTGCCGATGATGATGGCATTGCGCAGGGCCTTGGTGTCTTTATAGCTGATGCTGCGGACCACGGACTGGGGCAGCGCCAGGGTGCAGACGCCTACCAGCAGCCACTGGCTGATGTACAGGGAAACCGGCATCTTACCCCGGGAGAGAGGCTCCAGCATGGCCGGGTCGTTTGCCCGGAAGTGGGCCATGATGGCACTGTAACCACCGGCTTTGTCCAGCAGGCAGTAGAACAGGATGCCCATGCCGATCATCATGGCGATGGCGCAGATGGCGTCGGTGATGGCCACGCCTTTGAACCCGCCGATGGTGGTATAGATGACTACGATGATGCCGAACATGGTGAGACCGGTCATGTAGGAGTAGCCGGTAACTGCTTCAAACAGTTTGGCCGCGCCTACGAACTGGGCGACCATGGTGGCGCAGAAGAAAGCGACGATGAAGATGGCCGCCATATTGGCCAGTGCGTCGGATTTATACCGGGCACGGATGATATCGATGACGGTAACTGCGTCAATCTCACGGGCTATGAGGGAAATCTTCTTTCCGAAAACACCCATGACCAGGAAAATGACCACCATCTGGACAATGGCCATGTACAGCCAGCCGTAACCGATCTGCCAGGCCACGCCGGGCCCGCCCACGAAGGTGGAAACGCTGGAGTAGGTGGCAACCGTGGTCATAGCCAGGACAAAGCCGCCTAAGGAACGTCCGCCGATGAAGTAGTCTTTCACAAAGTTGGAAGAACGGGCTTCGCTGGACTGCTGCTGTACCCAGTAGCTGATGTAAAGCAACGCGGCCAGGAATAAAAGAGCGGGAGCCAGATTCAGTAAATTTTCCATTACTTACCGCCTCCTTTCACCGTGGCGTCTTCTTTCATGTCAACATCCTTGATGACATATTCCGCCAGCCACCAGGCTACAACAACGGCAAAGAGCCAGGACACGATGCAGCCGCCGATGACCCAGATGGGGGTATCGAAGATGACGATATCCGAATCCGCCAGACCGAAACCAGCCGCAATCCAGAAGAGGATGACGACAATCGTGGCCAGCACGGTGGTCTTGGCTTCCCGGTTCGCCTGCCGGAATTGTTCACTGCGTTTCATAATGACAAAGGGTTTGCAAAAAATAACAACATATATCTGCCAGTTTATTGATTCTTATAGTAAGTAGATACTGTCGAATACATCGCGTTGGGTTACCGTTGCGTTTCAACGCTGTGCTCCCGGACGGTCATAATAAAAATCGCCCACCCGGAAACGGATGCGCGATACATGCTACTGTTGCGTCCCGTCCCGGTCTTTGCGGATCCAAGCGATATCAGACTCTGTTGTTTCATTCTCTCAGAGGGTTCACGGTAAAACCCTGCGGTGCCTTCCGTTCCTCTTAAAATTCACATGTATGATAGCATACATCTGCCGAGAATGCAACCTTGCAAGCAGTATTTTTGGCATTATTTGATTAGCGGTACTTTTATGTTTTCTAAAATGTAACATGAGTTTGTGTCAAAAGAAGGACATTTATATGATTTTTCTTTGCAACGTTTAATTTTGGAAATATGTTGCTGTTACCTATTTGTGGTAAAATAGATAAAAGCGGAAGCGTATTGACATGAAATGTGCTTGGGAGAAAGCAGGGGAGAGTATGATTCTGATCAGCGCCTGCCTGGCGGGCCGAAATGTAAAATATAATGGAAGTAATAATGCAGTGCCCTGGCTTTGTGAGTGGATCGAGCGGCATAAGGAACAGGTACTGCTTGTTTGCCCGGAGGTGATGGGCGGGTTGCCGACACCGCGTCTTCCGGCGGAGATTCAGTTTTCGGAAGCAAATTCCGGAGCAGTTCCTGAAAAACGGCGTGTCGTCAACAAAGCCGGTGAGGATGTGACAGAGCAGTTCCTGATAGGAGCGGAAAAAGTGCTGGAGCTGGTGAAACAGCATCACATTACGTCCGCTATTTTGAAAGCAAACAGTCCGTCCTGCTCGGGATTTTACATATACGACGGTACGTTTTCCGGAACTAAAATCGCAGGGCAGGGAATTACGGCAGCGTTGCTTATGGAACACGGGGTGAAGGTGTATTCTGAAGAAATGCTGACGCCGGACTTGCTGGATGAGTTAAAGGCTTAATAGTAGTGCTGATGTTTTGTTTTACTGAACTGCGAAAGGATTGAAACAAGCTATGAATACGAGTATTACTATAAATGAAGAGCGCCTGAAGAATACGTTTATCGAGCTGGTCGGTGTGCCTTGTCCCAGCTGTGATGAAAAACAGGAAGCGGAGCTTTTAGTGAAAAAACTGCAGGAACTGGGTATGGAACCACAGGTGGACCGGGCCGGCGAACCATGCGGCGGCACTACGGGAAATGTCTGGGGGTTTTTAAAAGGAAATGTGCCCGGCGTGTTGCGTCTGTTTTTTGAAGCGCACATGGACAGCGTGGCGCCCACGACAGGAACGCATGTCATGGAAAAAGATGGTGTGTTGTATTCTGACGGAACGACCCTGCTGTGTTGGAAGCCATGCAATGCATCATCGAAAACGAGTTGCCTCACGGGGATATCCAGGTCTGCTTTACCATCGGGGAAGAGACCGGAAGTTACGGCGTGCGTTACATGGACAAAACCATGATCCGGGCTGACGCCGGTTACTGCATGGACTGCGGCGGTCATCCGGGGGCCATCTTTAACGCGTCGCCCAAAGCGGTCAACCTGAAGCTGACGGTGAAAGGCAAAAGCGCCCACGCCGGACTGGAACCGGAGAAGGGAATCAACGCCATCATGCTGGCTGCAGACGCACTGCACGCTTTGCCTGCTTACGGACGAATCGATGCAGAGACAACCTTAAGTGTGGACATGATTGACGGAGGCCTGGCTCCCAATATTGTGCCGGAGGCCTGTGAGATCGTCATCAACATGCGCTGTCCCGATGAAGAAAAGCTGGAACACCTGAAGAATGAAACCGTTTCGTTGTTCCGCAACACAGTAGAAATGGGCGGCGGTTCTCTGGAGGTTGAAGTAAAAGACGTAGCTCCCGGCGTGAATCTCAGTACAGAACACGCGACTGTGAAGATAGCGATTTCAGCTGCGGAAAGACTGAACTTTCCTGTAACTACCGGCTTCACCGGCGGCTGCAGCGACGCCAATTTCCTGTGCGGCATGGGTCTGCCCACCGTGTTACTGGCCACCGGAATGGACAAAATCCATACTACGGAGGAATGCCTTGCCCTGGAAGATCTGAACAACGCAGCCCGCTGGGTGATGGGCATTGTTGGGGAAGCAACGGCGAAGTGCTGAGGCTGGTCGTAAAAACGACCAACCTGAAACCGAAAAGCCGCATGGATGCTGGGCTTTGGTCCCTATATCTCTTAATATATATTATAAGGATAGACAGTTTATATGTCACTACAGGCGAAGCCGTAAGATACAACTGTCGAACTGTAGGAGAGTGGAGGCTCAGGGTTTTCCGTCTCGGAACGGTTTTGCGCAGTCTTTCCCGCCGATGTTATTAAAGCAGGTACGTATTCAGCAGCATACAAAACGCGATTCCCTGACAAAAGTCGCTTAAAAAAAATGATTTTTACAAAAAAAGTCACTTGAAAAAAAGAAAAAACAGGTTATACTGATAGTAAGAATACATCTTTGGAGGAAATCATGCTGCGGAGAAAAATTGAGCAGAGCCTGGCCCGCTGGAAAGACTTGCCGGATCGCAAGCCTTTGCTCATCAAAGGTTGCAGACAATGCGGAAAAACCTTTTCTGTTCTGGATTTTGCTCACAAGCATTATGAACATGTGATTTACCTGAATTTCTTTCAAAATCCGGACTACAATTCTGTCTTTTCCGGTTCACTGGAAACAGATAACCTGATTATGATGATTTCTGCACTTCTGGGACCGGATGCCGTTTTCAAACCGGGCAAGACGGTTATCGTACTGGATGAGATTCAGGAATGCCCCGAAGCCCGGACAGCGTTAAAATTTTTCAAACTTGACGGACGTTTTGATGTAATTGGTACGGGGTCATTGCTGGGAGTCAGGGGCTATGGAAAGGATCCCCGTTCGATTCCTGTAGGATACGAAACGGTAATTGATATGTATCCGTTGGATTTTGAAGAGTTCCTGTGGGCCAACGGGATTACAGAGGCAATGATTTCGCTGCTTCGCCGGTGTCTGGCTGAAGAAAAACCGGTACCGGAAGCTCTGCATAACCGTTTCCGGCAACTGTTGTTACAATATACCGTGGTAGGGGGAATGCCTGCGGTGGTTCAGGCTTTTATAGATACACACCAGCTCGGAAACGTATTGCAATTACAACGGGATATTATCCGGTCTTACGAAGATGATATGATTAAATACGCGGATAAAAAAGATAAAGCGAGAATCGCCGAATGTTTTAGATCGATTCCAAAGCAGTTAAGCAAGGAGAATAAGAAATTTCAGTATTCCGTTGTGAAAAAAGGCGCTACGTCGTCTCAATATGCCGGGAACCTTCAGTGGATCGAAGATGCGGGGATCATTTCCCGGTGTTATAATCTGTCGATTCCGGAACTGCCGCTGGAAGGAAATGCACTGCAGGATATTTTTAAGGTTTATATGAAAGACGCCGGCCTCCTGATTGGCATGCTGGAGGATGGTACACAGTTTGAAGTGTTGCAGGGTAATCTGCATGGGTATAAAGGAGCCATTTTTGAAAACCTGGTTGCGGACTTTTTTGCCAAGATGGGGCGGCCGCTCTATTATTACCATAAAGATTCGGGACTTGAGATTGATTTTGTCATGCGCTGGAAAGGGAACTGTACGTTAGTAGAAGTAAAAGCGACGACAGGGAATACGAAGAGTGCCAAAACGATACTGAGTCATCCTGAAAAATATCATGTAAAGCAGGCGGTCAAGTTAGGGGACTATAATGTCGGCCGCAATGGAAATATGCTGATACTGCCTCTTTATATGGGGTTTTTGCTGGATGAGTATTAAAAGAGGAGTACTTTTGGAACGCGCGAAATAGAAACCATAAGCCCTGCTTGTAAAATGAGATGAGATTCCACACTATAAATATTGTATTTAAAGAGTTTTCTCTTTTAAGTTTCATTGATTAATGCCGCAGTGAAAGCGGCGGAACGGAACCAATCATGAACGTACCATTTACGCACTTACATGTGCATACCCAATACAGTTTGTTAGACGGCGCCTCCAAACCGAAGGAGCTGCTGCAGCGCGCCACGGAACTGGGGATGGACAGCATTGCCATCACCGACCACGGCAATATGTACGGCGCGGTAGACATCTATCAGACTGCGCAGAAATTAAATAAGGAAGCAGAAAAAGAGGGAAAACACGGCCTCAAGGTCATCTTCGGCTGTGAGTGTTACATTACCCCGGGGAGCCGCTTTGACCGCATCGACAAGCAGCCCCGTTACCATCTGATCCTGCTGGCGGAAAATCAGGAGGGCTATCACAATCTGGTGAAGCTGGTGTCTCTCGGTTTTATTGACGGCTTTTACCGCAAGCCCCGCATCGATAAGGACATTCTGCGCAAATACAGCAAGGGCATCATCTGCCTGTCTGCCTGCATACAGGGAGAAGTTCCTCAAATGATTCTGCAGCGGAATCTGGACGGGGCGGAACGAGCGCTGCGGGAATATATTGAAATTTTCGGCAAAGACAATTTCTTTCTGGAAATGCAGAACCACGATCTGGAAGAAGAACGGACCGTCAACCGGCAGCTGCACATTTTTGCGGAAAAATACGGCGTGAAGCTGGTTGTTACCAACGATATCCATTACGTGAAACGGGAGGATGCGTCTGCCCAAGACGTGCTGCTCTGCATCCAGACCAATAAAAACGTGGACGACCCGGACCGGATGCGTTTCAATAACGACTGGTATTACTGCAAGAGCTATGAGGAAATGCGGGCGCTGTTCCCTGACGATGAGGAGGCGCTGCACAATACCCACGCCATTGCGGAACGCTGCAACGTAGATTTAACCTTTGGCCAGTTATTGCTGCCGGAGTTTCCCATTCCGCAAGAGTACCATAACGACGCGAATGAATATGTGCGCGCCCTTTGCGAAGAAGAAATACCAAAACGGTACGGCGTTTTACTGGCGAAGCTGTCAGAGGATAACAGAAAGAAAAAGGAAAAAGAGATTCAGGACCGGCTGCAGTATGAGCTGGGTGTGATCAGACAGATGGGCTATGCGGCCTATTTCCTGATCGTTTGGGACTTTATCCATTACTGCCGCAGTCACAAAGACGCATCGGGAAATCCCGACCCCATTCCGGTGGGACCGGGCCGTGGCAGCGCGGCGGGTTCTATTGTGGCCTATCTGCTGCATATTACCAACATTGACCCGCTGGATTTTGATTTACTGTTTGAACGGTTCCTGAATCCGGAACGGGTCAGCATGCCTGATATTGATACGGATTTCTGCTACCGCAGACGGGGCGAAGTGCTGGACTATGTGATCCGTAAGTATGGCGCAGACCATGTGTCGCTGATTATCACCTTCGGAACATTACAGGCGCGTGCGGCGGTCCGGGACGTAGGCCGGGCCCTGGGGATCAGTCTGCCGAAGACGGACCGGGTGGCCAAGGCAGTGCCCCGGGAACTGGGGATTACCCTGGACAGGGCGCTGCAGACAAAAGACCTGCGGGCCATGTACGACAGCGACCCGGAAGTAAAGCGCATGATCGACATCGCCAAAAGCGTGGAAGGCCTGCCCCGTAACAGCGGCACCCATGCGGCCGGCGTGGTGATTGCGCCGAAACCGCTGATTGAACTGGTGCCTCTGCAGCTGGACGAAGCCGCAGACATAGAAGCGGGCATCAGCCAGGAGCGGATGATTACCACCCAGTTTGATAAGAACCAGGTGGAAGATCTGGGTCTTCTGAAGATGGACTTCTTGGGTCTGCGTACCCTGACTGTCATGGACGATGCGGTGCATTTCATAAAAGAAAGTACTGGGGAAACTGTCGATCTGGACAACATCCCCCTGGAAGATGAAGCGGTCAGCAGGATGCTCTGCGCCGGGGACACCCAGGGCGTGTTCCAGCTGGAAAGCGCGGGCATGACCCGACTGGTGGAACGGCTGGCGCCTAAGTCCATGCGGGATTTGGTTCCGTTAGTGGCTTTGTACCGCCCGGGCCCGTTGGACGCGGGCATGGCGGACAAGTTTATCGAAGGCCGGAAGCGTCATCACGCGGTGGAAAGCATCCATCCGCTGCTGGATGGAATCCTGGCAGATACCTACGGGGTTGTGCTGTATCAGGAACAGGTCATGCAGACGGCTTCCATTCTGGCAGGCTTCTCCTTGGGCGAAGCCGATATTCTGCGCCGGGCCATGGGCAAGAAAAAGGTGAAAGACCTGATTGCCATGAAGAACCGCTTTGTGGAAGGGGCGCAGAAACTGCACAGCGTTCCTCCGCAAAAAAGTGAAGAGATTTTCGACATTCTGCTGAAATTTGCCGGTTACGGTTTTAATAAGTCCCATTCGGTGGCCTACGGCATGGTGGCTTACCAGACTGCCTACCTGAAAGCTCACTGGCCTGCGGAATATTTTGCGGCCTTGCTTACCAGCATCATGGGCGACACCGATAAAGTGAGCTGGTATATCACTGTCTGCAAGGATCGGGGCATCCCTATGCTGCCCCCGGACGTGAACGCCAGCCAGGAAGGTTTCTCTGTGGAAAAGGGCGCCATCCGTTTCGGACTGGTGGGTATCAAAAGCGTGGGCGAGGGCGCAGTGCGGGAAATTGTACGGGCCCGGCAGGAAGGCGGTCCCTTCCGGGATATTCTGGATTTCTGCAAGCGGGTGAATTACCGGACGCTGAACCGCCGACTTCTGGAAAACCTGATCAAGTGCGGCGCCATGGATTCCCTGGGGGCTTACCGGTCCCAACTGCTGGCGGTGTATGAAAAAACATTGGATTTGGGCATTCAGCAGCAACGGGATTACAACAGCGGGCAGATAGGCCTGTTCGGCGGCGACGATTTTGCAGAAGTGAATTCTGTGCCACTGCCGAAGATGGACGAGATGAGCCGTTCCGTAAGGCTGAAAAATGAAAAGGAACTCATCGGCTTTTATGTGACAGGTCATCCTTTGGACGGCTACCGGGAGGCGCTGGACAAACTGACACCGCTCTATACGCTGACGGGCGACACGCCGGCGGTGCGTGACGGACAGTTTGTCAACGTGGGCGGTATCATCAGCAGCACCGATATCAAAGTGACAAAGAAAGGCGACTCCATGGCGGTGCTGGCGCTGGAGGACTTCAGCTCCCGCATCGAAGTAGTGGTGTTCCCCCAGGCCTACAACGAATATCATACGTTGCTGCGTGAGGACGCTGTGGTGGAAGTGGAAGGTCGGTTCAATGTGGACGAGCGGGGCAGCAAGATTATTGCTTCGCGAATGGCGCTGCTGGAAGAAGGAAAAACGCCGGTGCTGTCAGCACAAGCTCGGAATACGCGGCGTGGAAACGGATATGGCGGTGGATTTAATTACGGGAATGAATATAGTGGTAACAGTGAAGACGCAAACGTATCCGGATTTGTGAATGAAAATCCGGATGCGTACGCTGCTTCGCTGAGGCCGATTGATACTAAACTGCAAAATCAAAATGGCACAGTCTTGCAGGGGCGCCAATCTCATTTGGAAAATCTTAATGGCAATACATTTAATCAGAACGGAGCGATTAACGAAAAAATAATTTCCCTAAATAATGATGGCATGTCAAACATCCGGGATGAACAAGGGCACATCAAAGTTCCTGTCAGCGCCATCATCGAGCTGGTAATAACGCCGGAACGGGAATCGGAAATTGTGACCAAGGCGTTAATTGCAATTTTGCAGAAGCATCACGGAAGCACCATGGTCTTTCTGAAACTGATGGGCTCCCGGAGGCGTATCCGGTTAGACCCGCGCTACTATGTTAACGGGCAGGACATGGCACTGCAGGATGAACTGAGGGACCTGTTAGGGGACAATGCGTTCCGGGTAAAGGAGATATAGGGAAACGCTGATTTGATTACGTTAGACATGGATATCGAAGAGTTTACCGGAATTCCCCATGCAGGAAGGGCAAAGTTCTAAACATAGTGCTTGTCTGGAAAAAACGACCGTTTCTTCCGTTACGTCATCCATTTTCTGTTTTGGGTCTTGACAAGAATGTTATAATGAGAATGTAGAAAAACCGTCGAAGCGATTCGGCGGTTTCTTCTGTTTTTATGCACACTTTTTTGTTTGACGATATATTCAAGTATTGTCGGATGTGGTGTGTATTGTTTTTGTTAATGAAATGGAGAAATGAAAACATGAAACGAACTATTACCATTTTTATTTTATTATTAACCGTTTTGCTTGGCTTCAGCGGCTGCGGCAGTTCTGACAAAAGCGGAGGCGCAAAGGGGGATATGTCGAAGCCCAAACTAAAAATCGTTTCCACCATTTTCCCTGAATACAGTTGGACAAAAGAGTTGCTGGGCAGTCATGAAAAAGACGTGGAACTTACAATATTGGCGAAAAAGGGCGTGGACATGCACAGCTATCAGCCCAGTGCAGAGGATATCCTTCGCATTGCGAATTGCGATTTGTTCCTTTATGTGGGCGGTGAATCGGACAAGTGGGCGAACAAGGCGCTAAAGGAAGGCGGCAACCCGAAACGTAGAGTTCTTAATTTGATGAAACTGATGGGCGACCGGGCAAAGGTAGAAGAAGAAGTGGAAGGCATGGAAAAGCATGACCATCACGAACATGATAAGGATGCGAAGGCCCATCCGAAGAAGGACAAACAGGATGAAAAACATGAGCATCATGACAAAGACAAGCATGATGAGAAGCACGAACACGAAAAGGATATACATGACGGCAAAGTTCACCATGAGCAGCCGGAATATGACGAACACGTCTGGCTGTCTTTGAAAAACGCAGACATTGTCTGCAAAGCTATAACAGAGGAACTGGCTGCGCTGGATTCGAAAAACGCGGAAACGTATCGTGCAAATTATACGGCCTATAGCAAAAAGATGGCGGCTTTGGACGCAAAATATAAAGAAGCAGTAACGAAGGCGCCGGTGAAAACGGTTCTGTTCGGTGACCGGTTCCCGTTCCGTTATCTTACAGACGATTACGGCTTACAATATTACGCGGCATTTAACGGCTGTTCGGCGGAAACGGAAGCCAGCTTCG
The DNA here is from genome assembly GCA_900315925.1 of uncultured Selenomonadales bacterium. Classification (GTDB taxonomy): domain Bacteria; phylum Bacillota; class Negativicutes; order Acidaminococcales; family Acidaminococcaceae; genus Succiniclasticum. Next base: position 23,039 of record ONAV01000042.1, read on the forward strand.
CAACCGTAGCTTTTCTGGCGAAGAAGATGGACGAGCTGAAACTGCCTGCAGTCCTTACCATTGAGGGCCGGCAGCATAAGCTGGCGCAGACCATTGTGGAAAACACGAAGGCAAAGAATCAGAAGGTGCTGACGCTGAACTCCATGCAGTCTGTAACCGAAGAGGAAATCAAAAAAGGCATTACGTATCTTGCGGTCATGGAACAGAATCTGAACGTGTTTCAGGAAGCGCTGCAGGCGAAATGAATAAATAGTTGGGAATAGATTATGGAAGTTCAAATCACTTGTGATAATTTAAAATTAGGATATGGCGCCGGCGTTCTGGTGGACGGGTTGTCGTTTACCGTAGAAAAAGGGGATTACCTTTGTATCGTAGGCGAGAACGGCGCCGGCAAAAGTACGCTGCTGCGCACGCTGTTGGGGTTGCAGAAACCACTGGCCGGCAAGATTACATTTGGCGGCGGTCTCCAACAAAACGAAATCGGGTACCTGCCCCAGCAAACTTTTGTGCAGAGGGATTTTCCCGCTTCCGTGTGGGAAGTGGTCCTTTCGGGCTGTCAGGGGCGATGCGGCCTGCGGCCCTTTTACAACCGTGAGGAAAAACAGATTGCGAAAAATGCCATGGAACAGCTGGAAATTATACCGCTGGCCCGGACCTGCTACCGGGATCTTTCCGGCGGGCAGCAGCAGCGGGTATTGCTGGCCCGGGCCCTGTGCGCTTCGGATAAAATGCTGGTGCTGGACGAGCCGGTTTCGGGGCTGGATCCCAAGATGGCGGAAACCATGTACCGGCTGGTGGAGCGCATCAACCGGGAAATGGGAATTACCGTTATCATGATTTCTCATGATATACTGGAGGCAATCCCCTATGCCACGCATATCCTGCATATGGGCAGGGAATACTTCTTCGGCACGGTGGAAGAATACCGCCGGTCATGTTTTGGAAATGCGTTTTTGCAGCCGGAATGAGAAAGGTTTAAGTCTATGAGTGCAATTACAGATAAACTGTTCCTGTATTTTCAATATCCCTTTGTGGTCAACGCCCTGATCGTGGGGGTGTTGATTGCCCTGTGTTCCTCCATGCTGGGCGTGACGCTGGTGCTGAAACGCTATTCTTTTATCGGGGATGGTCTGTCCCACGTGGCTTTCGGGGCCATGGCAGTGGCGGCGGTGGCGGGATTTACCGATGACATGCCCTTTATCCTGCTTGTCACGGTGGCCTTTGCCGTCTTGCTGTTGCGCACGGGACAGAACGCGAAGATCAAAGGGGACGCAGCCATTGCCATGATTTCCGTAGGAGCGCTGGCTGTGGGATATCTTCTGATGAATGTATTCTCTTCCTCTGCCAATGTTTCCGGCGACGTCTGTACCACCCTGTTCGGTTCCACTTCCATTTTAACGCTGACGAAGATGCAGGTAGGGATGTGCGGCGTGCTGTCTGCGGTGGTAATCGGCGTGTTTGTTCTGTTCTACAACAAGATTTTTGCGGTAACCTTTGACGAAGCCTTTGCCCGGGCGGCGGGTACGCCGGTGGGAACCTATAACCTGCTGCTGGCGGTACTGATCGCGGTGATTATCGTGCTGGCCATGAACCTGGTGGGCTCGCTGTTAATTTCGGCGCTGGTCATCTTTCCGGCCCTGTCGGCCATGCGCATTTTTAACAGTTTTAAATCGGTGATCCTCTGCTCGACCGTTTTTTCTGTGATCTGTGCCTTTGTGGGCATCGTTTTGTCCATACTGGCAGGCACGCCGGTGGGCGCGACTGTTGTTATGATCGACATGCTGGCGTTTGGTGCGTTTTACGTGATAGGATCTTTAAAAAACGGCGGGCATTAAAAACGTGTGGGAAACTTATACGGCATATTTCAGCAGTTGAGAGGCTTTTCAGGAGGTGCGAACATGAAAGATAAAACGGCACAGTTCTTTACTGCAATGCTTATCTGGTCTTTGCTGCTCCTGTTAGTGAGTGGTTGCGGAGGAAGCAGCAACGATAAAAAGGCGGGCAGTTTTATTCCGTCTAAACAAAACAGCGTGGATGCGGTGCTGCAGCAGAAAAAGGCGGAAGCAGACCGCCAAAATGGAAATGTGAATGCCGGAAAAGAAACGGCGGATAAACAAAAAGATGCAAGCGATAAAACAGGCAGAGAGGATCCCGGCATACAGAATAAACAGGGCGCTGATGGGCCCGTCACCGCCCAAAAGATGAAGGAACTGGAAGAGAAAACTCCCCGGCATGACGTGTATGATTTGCATCCCACTTATAAGAAGGTGGATTACGATTTCAGCCGGATGGATAAAACCATGATGTACACCCAGATTTACAACATGCTGAAGGAACCGGATAAATATAAAGGAAAAGTCGTCCGCATGCAGGGGACCTTCGGCCATTATTATGACAAAAAAACGGGAAAACATTATTTCGGCTGTGTGGTTATGGATGCGACGGCCTGCTGTTCTACCGGTATGGAGTTTTCCCGGAAGGGGAAGCACAATTATCCGGAAAATTACCCGAAACCGGATGAGCCGATCATCGTGACCGGCACATTTTCTTCCTACAAAGAGGGGAAAGAACTATTCTGCGAGCTGGCGGATGCGGAAATTGAAAAGCTTTGATGAAGGAGTTTTTATTTTTTTACAGAAGTGGTAAAATATAAATACAGAAACAAGAGAGAGGTTCCTGTAATAAAATTATAAAGGGGGAAGTATTGTGAAGAAATTTTTGATGGTTGTGATGGCCATGCTGCTATCCCTGTCCGTGGTGGCAGGCTGTGGCGGCGGAGACAAAAAAGCAGAGCTGATCAAAGGACTGAAAACGGAAATCGGCACCCTGCTGGGTAATGTGGATAAGCTGGCTGCCGATGAATTGAAAGGCGATGCGGCCAAGAAAGCGACGGAAGGTTTCAAAGGCCTGATGGACAAAATTGCCAAGCTGAAAGAAGCGGCTAAAGGCAATGCGGCGGCGGAAAAAGAAGTGGCAGACCTGATGGGCAAGGCCACGGGGCTGTCTGAAAAGATCAGCCGCGGTATCGCTGCAGGAAACCTGAATATCGATCCGAAGACCTTTAAGATTGAAGACCTGGAAAAGAACGGCTGGGTAGCCATGAAAGACGCAGCCGGAAAAATCACCGGATACTATAATCCTAAGGATGTTGTAACTGACGATCTGGGCAAAAAAGCCTATGCGTGGATCTTAAAAGTTGGCGAAGACGGCAAATCGCTGGACTTCTGCAACGTGGCCTTTGATTATGCGGCCGGCAAAGTGGCCCTGAACAAAGAAGCGGTTCTGGAAAACAAAGACGGTGTGTTCAGTTTTGCAGCGGCAAAAGCTGCCATTAAGGACCTGATTTGGGGCGACGGCATCACGAACCTGGAAGGTCTGGACCTGAATGGAATCTTTGAAAAGCTGAAACCCCAGGGCTGGGATATGAAGAAACTGGTCGGCTCCGTAGCAGGAGCCGTCGCGGGTGACGCAGCCAAAGCAGGAGCAGCAGACAAAACCGCTTTCGTGAAAGACTTTGTGGCTTTTGCGGATAAAAACGAAGCAACCCTGAAGAAATTAGCGGACTCCATCAACTCCGGAACCATTGATAAAGCGGCGCTGCTGGATCTGGGCAAAAACGCGTTGGCTGAAATCAAAAAGGCCAACGGCGACATGAACGGAAAATATGCGGACCTGGTGAAACCGGTTGCCAACATCCTGAAGATGCAGGAAGACCGTGCCCAGGCTATGATCGACGGTGTGAACGGCAATGCGGCCCGTTTTGCCGAAGGCGGCAATATGAAGACCAAAGTGCTGGAACTCTTAGCGCAGTTTAAGAAAGAGAACAATCTGTAAGAGGGCTCCGGGAGGAATCAGATGAAAAAAGTTGCCATCATCCGTTGTCTGGATGTAAGTATGCGGTGCGTAGGCGCGTCCTGCATGAAATCCTTTATCAATCGTACCGTAAAATTTGAGCGCTACGGGGACGAAGAACTGGAACTGTTTGCCAGTCTGACCTGTAACGGCTGCGGGCAGACCGTGGAGAACGACGAGGGGCTGAAGAAAAAACTGGACCGCCTGGCGGAAGAACCGGTGGATGTGGTTCACTTCAGCAGCTGTACCAACAAAAAGGATAAAGACAATCCGGAACTGAAAAAACGCTGTCCCTGGGTGGAAAAGATGAAAGACTATCTGGAGAGCAAGGGCGTGGAAGTGGTGTACGGTACACACCATTAATTTTTAAAACATACCGTTACCGGTTAGAAAAGGAACGCTGTTGCGTAGCAGTGTTTTACAATTTCTTTTAATTACATTATCCCTGATAACCGTATAATTATCGTTAAAAAAGTTAAGGAGGAATCAGCATGGCTAACAAGTACGCAGGAACCCAGACCGAGAAAAATTTAGAGGCCGCTTTTGCAGGGGAATCCCAGGCGCGGAACAAGTACACGTATTTTGCGTCGAAAGCAAAGAAGGAAGGCTTTGAGCAGATTTCCGCACTGTTCCTGAAGACGGCGGATAATGAAAAAGAGCATGCCAAGATGTGGTTCAAGGAACTGGAGGGTATTGGCAGCACTGCGGAGAACCTGGCTGCAGCGGCTGCCGGCGAGAACTACGAATGGACCGATATGTACGAAGGCTTTGCCAAAATGGCGGAAGCGGAAGGCTTCAAGGAACTGGCAGCCAAGTTCCGCATGGTCGCTGCGATTGAAAAGCATCATGAAGAGCGGTATCGCGCCCTGTTGAAAAACGTGGAGAACCAGGAAGTATTTAAGAAGAGCTCTGTCAAGATTTGGGAATGCCGGAACTGCGGTCACATTGTAGTAGGTGAAAAGGCGCCGGAAATCTGCCCGGTCTGCGCGCATCCCCAGGCTTACTTTGAAATTCATGCGGAAAATTATTAAAATGTAAAAGGGGCCGCTGTGCTGACGCGCAGCGGTCTTTTCCATTTATCGGTCCTGTTTTGTTTCTAAATTTTATTATATGGTAAACAGGCAGCAGCCGGGGGAGATGCGTCTCTTTAATCATGGTTTGTCTTTACAAGCTGCTCTTCATTATCATTTTAAAAGGAGCCTGATATAATATGTTTTTAGTGGATTGTCATTGCGATACCTTAAGCGAGCTGTACAAACAGAATAAGAGCCTGTATGCCAACGATCTGATGCTGGACGCGGCGCGGATCATAAAGAATGGCGGCGGCCTGCAGTTTATGGCCATGTTCATTCCCACAGAAGTGTTCCGGGCGGGGGCTGGCGCAACCTATACGCTGAAGCTGATCGACACGTATCTGCGGGGCCTGAAAGAACTGGAAGCGAAGGGAATCCGGGCACATCGGATTTTAAAGAAGGAAGACCTGGCTCAACTGCCTAACGGTCAGTTCAATACACTGCTGGCCATTGAAGAGGGAGGCGCCTTAGATGGCAGCATCGAAGTGCTGCGCGTCTATTATGAACTGGGCGTCCGCTGCATGACGCTGGTATGGAGCAACCGTAACGATATTGCCGACGGTGTGAACGAAGAGTGCAGCAAGAGCGGCCTCACTCAGTTCGGGCGTCAGGTGGTGGCAGAGATGAACCGGCTGGGAATGGCCGTGGACGTATCCCACATTTCCACTTACGGTTTCTGGGACGTGCTGGAACATAGTACGAAGCCCATCATCGCTACCCATTCCTGCGCTTACAGTCTGTGCGACCATCCCCGGAACCTGCGGGACGACCAGTTGAAAGCGCTGGCCAAAACCGGCGGCTTTGTAGGCATTAACTTTGCGGGGCAGTTTTTGGAAAAGGATTGGAACGACGCCTGTATCGAAAGCGTGTACCGCCATTTGGCCTACATGATGGACGTGATGGGCTGCGACGATTATCTGGGATTCGGCAGCGACTTTGACGGCATCAGCCATCCGCCGTATAATCTGCGCGGCGTGCAGGATTTTGTGCCGTTGTTTGATTTATTAAGCAAGAAGTTCAGTGACGAAACGATACGGAAACTGGCATACAAGAACGGAATTGCCTATCTGGAAAAAGTGCTGTGAGTTGAGGCAGTCAGTTACAAATAGAATCGGTCAGCGTGCAGACGAATTAATCAGCGTTTTCTTAATCCGTGTTTCCTGAGGAAATATGAATCCGGGCTGCTATCTGAACCGAATCTGCTCTGATAAATTATTTTGCGGATACGTCTTTCTATTTGGAAATCATATCATTATATGATATAATATACTATAACGTTGCATGTGCGACGTGGTTGCAAAGAGAGAGGACTTATTTTGCCTGCGGCGAAGAGAGTTTTTTCCTTTGTATGCATAAAAGACTACACAAGCAGGAGGCACACATGAACATTATCGTCTGTGTAAAACAAGTGCCGGATACGACGCAGATCCGTCTGAATCCGGAAACCAAAACCCTGGTCCGGGACGGGGTGGAGAACATCTTAAATCCCTATGATGCGGAAGCGTTGGAAACCGCATTGATTTTGAAAGATAAATATGGTGCAAAGGTCACGGTCGTTACCATGGGACCGCCTCAGGCCAAAGACATCCTGAAGGACGCCATCGCACTGGGCGCGGATGACGCGTACCTGCTCACCGACCGGGTGGTGGCCGGTTCCGATACGCTGGCTACCAGTATGGCGTTGGCTGCCCTGGTCAAAAATCTGGGCGAATACGACCTTATCCTCTGCGGACGGGAAGCGGCGGACGGCTGCACGGCGCAGGTTGGACCGGAAATGGCGGAGCATCTGGGCATCCCGCAGGTTACTTCCGCTCTGAAAGTGGAATTTACCGACGGCCGGTTTGTAGTAGAACGGGAAACGGAAAACTGGGCGGAGACCCTGGCTGTTCCGGCACCGCTCCTGGTGACCATGACCCGTGCGGAAAAAGAGCTGCGCTTTGCCAGCATCCGCGGCAAAATGAAAGCCCGCAAGACGGAGATTCCTGTCAAGACCGCGGCCGACCTGGGACTGGATGTCACCAACGTAGGCCTGAAAGCTTCCCCGACACGTGTTATCAAAGTGTTTACGCCGGAAGTGCATAAGGTAGACACCCAGATCATCAAAGAAGAGGATGTGGATGTAGCCGTGGACAAACTGGTGGAAAAACTGATCGAAGCCGGCGTGGTAAAACGCTGAGCCGTGTATCGTGGCAGTTAACGTTGAAATTACACGCTGCACAGGCTGCGAGAACTGCGCGGCAATCTGTCCTACGGGCGCCATACAGGTGAAAGACGGTAAAGCTTCTGTCAGGGAACAGACCTGTGTGGAATGCGGCGCGTGTATATATGATTGTCCGATGGACGCAATTACTCTTCCGAGGGAGGATTTCAATAATGGCAAAGACTGAAAATGCAATCTGGGTAGTAGCCCAGCTGGAAAATGACGAGACCCTTGGCGTGACTTATGAACTGCTGGGGCAGGCCCGCCGCCTGGCCGACACGGTCGGGCAGAATACCGCTGTCATCCTGATCGCCAGGGAGAA
>ONAV01000007.1 GCA_900315925.1 uncultured Selenomonadales bacterium
TTTGCTGCTGATTCTCGCGCTGTTGATATGTCGTTCTGCTATGAGATAGCGGATATCCTTGATTTGTATGTGTAAAATCCGTTCAATCAGGTACTTGCAAAGCTCTTTGTTCTTCAGCACCTCCTGAAACACATAATTATTGGCAAACGTTAAAGAATCCCAGTCAATTGTTTTCAAACTTTACCTCTTTCCGACCGGGGCATTGTTTCCATTTATATTGTATCGCGATTCGTATAAGGGTGCAAGGGAATGTGTGACGGTTTTATGAACATTTTGCTATCCCCGGCGGGGAAAACTCTAAGCCTCCACACTCTTGCAGTTTGACAGTTATATCTTACGGCTTCGCCTGTACAGACATACAAACTGCCTATCCTTTATATATTAAGAAGTAGAGGAACCAAACCCCAGTATCCATGCAGCTTTGCACTTCAAGGTTGGTCGTTTTTACGACCACGGTGGCTTTTTTACGAAAAACTGCAAAAGTTAAATTAAAAAGAGGCGCGGTATCCCACGCCTCTCATTTCTTTTCCAGGTACTAATTATCAGAACATATACGCTACGTTCACGCTGCCGCCAAAGCCGCGATGCTTGCCGCCGTATCCGTAGATGCTGATGTCTGTCTGCCACGGGTTGGTCTTTGTGGCGCTCATGCGCAGGCCGATCTCACCCCGGACGCTGCCGCCCTTAACACTGGCCGCGCGGATCCCTACACCGTCCACCGTGCCTTCGGACTTGCCGTCGAACTCGTACTCATATGCAAGGCCGCCGTACCAGTTCCACTTCTTATCCGTAGTTCCGTACCGGGCGCCTACCCGCAGCACACTGCTGGCCACGCTGTCCAGGCTGTAGTTGTTGCCGCCCGATGTAAAGTCTACGCCATCACGTTTAGTATAGAAATACTTCCCGTACACATCGAGGCTCTTTCCGCCTTTGTAGTGGATGATCTTGCCAATGCCCACATGGGCGCCGAAATAATTGGCATGCACGTCATAGCCGTAACCGTTCCCCGCCGCATCCCGTAACAGGTTGCTGGCAGTATCGCTCAAACGGCCCAGGCGCACGCTGGCTTCGGTGTACACATCATGCTTGTTGGTCCATTTCGCCATCAGACCGCCGCCGGCATAATGGGAATCCCCATCGCCCCGGCCTGCGTCGCTGTGCAGCGTGTAGTTGGATTTTCCGTATTCTCCGAAGACGCCCCACTCCAGCGAGCCCTTCTCTAAATCCCGTTTGGAGCCTACCGCCACCGCCACGTTCCAGCTGTTGGAGTCCACATGGCTGCCGGTCTTGTATCTGGACTTGCTGCCGCCCAGGGACGCTGCGGTAACAGTTCCGTCCACAGCCGCATTCTGCGTATTTCCAAGTTCTGCCATGGCCTGGCCCACATGCTCGTTGCCTGCAGCCAGCACTGCCATACCCGCTTCCATCACCATCAGCGTGTTATGGGTCTGCTCCTGGGCCGCCAAATCTCTGGCGCCTGTCTTTGTTGTGAAAACCAGGTCACTGCCGGACAGGGATGCCGCGCCTTCCCCTTCCAAACCGGCGCCCACCGTGTACTTCGTGCCGGTAATGGTTCCCACGCTGTCGCCAAAATCAGACACCAGCGTCATCTTTTTATTTGCGTCCAGTTCTTTCACATTTTGGAAATTGATCTTCGTTGTATCTACGTCTGCACCCGCGAATGTAATGTTAGAAGGACGTGTCATCAACGCGCCGCTGTCCTTCCAGTCCACACTGCCGAAGGTCAGCTTCGAAGCCTGGTTGGCTGTTGCCGTATAGGTTACGTTCCCGCCTTTTGCCTCTAGACTTCCGGTAACCGCCGCGTCAACGGTCACGCCGCTTACCGGTGCAAAGCTGTATGAAGTCTGCTTCACCTGCTCCGCCATATCTTTCAGCGTCGCATTCGCCTGCAGCAGCGTCATGCTGTCACCCGTCGCAACCGTTTCCGGACTCGCATAGGAAACCGCAAACCCATCCGTTCCTAACGCCGCCACGCCGGCGTAATTATATCCCGTGCTGCTGCGATCAAACACAGTTGCGCCCTTTTTCCATTCTACCGGACCTAATGTTACGGAATTTACATCCATTGTCCCGGCTTTATAAATCAGATGCTTATTTTCTGTGTTAAGCGTCACGCCCTTGTCCTGTGTACCCGCAATGGTCACGCTTTTTGCCGCGTCCGATTCCATAAACGTATACTGTGTCTTGCCATATGCATTGTCGCCATTGATCGGAACGTTGGCAAAGAAATTATCCGTGTCACTCTGGAGGATATCCACATGGGTTCCGGCAGCCAGTTCCGGCACGGTCATACTATCGGTTTCTATGGCAGCCCCTGCCGCCATCGTCCAGTTCGCAGGAACTTTATCCGCCGTACCATTTGCACTCTTTACCGTAATCTTGTCTAATGTCACACCGCTCACCGTGAAGGTAACATCGTTTCCACTCACAGCAGCCGAGCCGGATGCACTGGCATCCAGTTTTATATTTTTCTGGTCAATGGTAACTACAAAGGTCGGCGTGCCGGAAACTTTTGTCGCCACAACGCCAGTCACATCTTTCAGCAGCGTCATGGATTTGGTGGCACCCGCCAGCGGATCCGCTGCTGCATTGAACTGCACGCCGGAAATATTCACTTCAGTGTTCTCGTCAAATTTGTAAGTAGCTTTTGTTCCGTTTTGGTTCGCCGCCGTTCCGTTTGTGTAATACGTTCCGCCATCACTCCAGGCGATCGGCCCTCTTAACGTTGCTGTTTCAACAAACTTGTCGCCAACCGAATATATCAGTTTCGTTTTTGCTTTAACCCCGGTAGATTCCTCATTCAGTGAAAGCGTGTCTGTATGCTTTCCTGCAAAAGCAATGGTCGTCGAGCTGTTCGTCGGATCTGTAATCGTATCTGAAAAATCAACTTCTAAATTGGTTATGGCATCAAAATCTTTCAACGTTTGGCCGCTTGCCGCATATGTTATCGCGCCGGTTGCGTCCACAATCGTCATGGTGTCGCCGGCTTCCATCTTACTTTGGCTATCAGTCGTAAACAACGAACTACCAATTGTGATATCCGCTGTTGTTAGGTCATATTCACCATTAAAGGAACGGGCTGTGTCATTATTTTCAAAAGTTATTCCTTCAAGTTTGATGCCCGTCACATTTGTTTTGCCCGCTTCGTAGATAATTGCAGATGCTGTTTCGTTTAACTTTACGCCGCCTGAAGTTTGCTTGCCCGACACCTTTACGCCATTTGCGGCCTCTGTTTCCTCAAACGCGCCGCCTGCCTGCCAAATTTTGTTTCCTGTTAATTGCATATTTGTGAAATAACCATCAGAAGCAGTAAGCAGGGTTCGTTGCTCACCGGAGGCAATAGGTGTTGCTGGCGCCACGTCATTTGTGTTAATAGTCGCAATGACAGTTTCCCCATCCTGTTTCAGTGTCCAGCCTGTCGGGACAGACGGAGGCGTATTCGAAGTTGCGCCATTCCAGTCTTTTAAAACAATACTGTTCAGTGTTATGCCATCCACTACATAGTTCAATGCATTCACTGCCGCAGCCACGTGTCCGGTGGCCGTTGCGTCAAGTTTCACACCATTACCGCTGTCGGCATAAATCCCAACCGTTTTACCGGTTCCGCCTGAAATCTTGCTATCATTTGCAGATGACAGTCCTTGCGCAGTCAGAATGGTTGCTGTATCGCCAGCGACCAGAGCCGTGGTCGCTTTCGGTTCCGCAGCGTACGCAAAACCGCTTGCATCAATCGTCGTATTCCCAGACGCCGTCCATGTCTCCGGCAGGCTGTCCGTTGAACCCCATGCAAGACTGCCCAGAGTAATAGTGTTTACATCAACGCTGCTAATCTTATATTTCACTGCGCCCGTTTCCGCCGCAACCGTTCCGGTAGCAGTTGCGCCGAACTGCGTGCCCAAATCGCTCGTATTGCTTACAGCGACAGTATTACTTGTCGGCGGTGTTATCTTGCTATTATTGGATTCAGTAATACCCGATGCAGAAATCAGCGTCATGCTGTCGTCTTTTTTCAGCGCGGCTTTTTGTTCATCAGTAAAGGTAATCGTCAAACCACTCGCATCAACACCGGTCGAGCTGCCAAATTTGTAAAGGCTGTTAGTCGGATGTATATAATAAGGCGTTGTCGTGTTCCAGTTTATGCCAGCACCAAAAGTTGCTTTTATCACATTATCGTTTGCACCGGTGGTATAAACAACCCAATTACCTCCTGCGTTGGCCGTAGCAGTATCCGTACGTTCTCTTGACAAAGTGAGTTTCTCATCTACTGCTGCATCTGCCAGTGTCACTGTCACACTTTTACTTACCGCGTTTTTTATCGTCCCGGTTATTCCTGAAAGGTTTAGCAAGTATATAGAAGTACCGTTCGTTTGATTCTCCGCGCCTGAAACTTTAAAATTATCTGTAAGTGTTACTGCAAGCTTGCCCCCTGCGATACGACCCGGTGTTGAAATCGAATATCCGCCGTCAGTCCAATTCATTTCACCCAACGTCACACTTTTCCACTCAGGCGCAATCGTTAAATTAACTGCCGTTTTGTCTGGTTTAAACTCTACCATCGCAAAGCCATCATAATCAGCTTTCACACCGGTATGAATAACAGCATTTGTTCCCAAACCCGTTAAACTAGTTGAAGTGCTGATTTCAGCACCGCTATAATTACCAGTATCAGGATTTCCATTATATTTTTTATAAGTCAGCTTCATATCGTTAAAGTTAAAGTTTGCCGCGCCTGACTGCAACAAAGCCATTGTACCGAGGGATAATTCTCCCTGTAATTCCATCTTTGATACATCAAGTGATCCAATATTACTAAAGCTCCCCGCAGCAAGAACTGGCATATTTGGATTCCAGTTCACTTTATGCAATACGATGCTTTGAAAATTCTTTACGCTTTTTACAGTATTTTTCTGCGTCGTCCCTGTATTTCCTACAAAAGGCGTTTCAACTGTCTCACTCGAAACATAACTATCGTTCTGCTTCGTATATGTTTTCGTTCCGCCGATGTGCAGCTCATTTCCTTTTGAATTATTAGCAAAAATATTCGAGCCGTACAAATTAGCATTATTTAAACCTGTAACAGATCCGTATAGATTCACAATATTATTGGATATATTAGAAGCTGTGCCATCTTCGACATAGCCGCCATAAATGTTTGAAGAAGTGCCGGCAAAGTCTCCACCTTCAATTGTAACGATATTATATTTAGCGCTTCCGCTGGCGCCAGTTGAATGTCCGCCATAAACGTCTGCGTATATTGTTCCACCAGAAATTTCAACCTTATTTCTTTCAGCTATTCCGGAGATCGCCTTGCCGCCATAAACATTAGTTTTAGTATTACTTGTACCTATGATGCTTGTGCCACTAATGGTAACAGAATTGTTGATGACTGAACCAGAGCCAGAATAAAAACGTCCGCCATAAATACCATACTCATCAGTAGTGTAAACCTTTCCATTTTTGATGGTAACAGTGTTCTCATAACAACTGTTATTTGCATTATTGTCAAGTGAATACCCGCCAGTAACACTTTTTGTATTTACAGTTCCGCCATCAATTAAAACAGCATTCTTCATTACATTACCACTATTACCACCATTTGCTAAACCGCCATGTAACGCATTGCCACTATTTCCACTTCCAACAGTTCCGCTGATAGTAACTTTGTTATTTGTAACATCTACATTATTATTAGAGTTACCGTACCCCCCATATATACCACCTGCATGACTACCTGCAACAGTAACGGTGTTATTGCTTACTCCTATGTAAATTGATGCGGAGGAAATAGATTGTCCACCACTTTTAATTTCAAGTGTATTTCCGCTTTTTTCACTTGTTATACGCCCGACTTTGCCATTTTCTGTAACAGTAAAAGAAATGTTATCTGCTGTGATAATATAAGTATTACTTGACTGATCACTGTCAATCGTGATCGGATTCGGATATGTGTTATTTGGCACTTCTATAGGCTCCGCCCACGCAACGCCACCGCCTGTCATCGACAACGATAGCGCAATCGCCAGCACAACCCCCGCATGCCCGCGGTTCGCTTTTACACCGCAGTTTACACTGGTGCAGCTCTTGCCGTTACGTTTTGCAATTTCACTGACCGCCACATAGCAGTTTCTCACTTTGCTCCATATCACCTTGTAGATTTTGTTCATGGTGGCTTCTCCTTTGCAGTACAATGAGGTTCACAAATCTGTGGGGTAACGCCTTCCCTTTTTCTTCACCAACGGGTCACGGTAACACTGGAATCTGACACATACGGAAAATTTCATACCTATCCATTAAAAATTATACAACGGTTTTCCGGCGATTTACACCTCTCCGCTTCATTTGTCATTGACAATTTTTCGGGCAAAAATGACACTTTTGTCAACAGTTTGTCGTTTTTTAATCCCTGCAAAGCAGGATGGTTACTTGCCTGGCAGCGCATTCTCAAATGTTGCAAACTTTATGGAACTAAAGCGTTCCGCGGATAGCAGGGGGGCTTGACGGCTTCTTTGTTTTATAATCCAAATAGTCCGTCCCGGTCACTTTAGTGACCGGACTTTTTTCGTAACTCCAGCAGTGAAGCGGTTTTCCAGCCTGCTTTCTGTTATAAATATAGACAGCTTATTTGTCTGTCTCCAGGTGACGCTTCTTTCGTTCATTTTATTGCTTTGTTCGGGAAAGCTGCCACTGCGCCGACTCGTTAAATCCAGGAATGGAAAACCTAGCCGATTTTTCACACATGTTTTTCTTGCACGCAACTTCAAACTGAGCTACAATGAAAGTACGGAAGGATCGTGCCAGTCCGAAAGCGAGGCGAAAATTTGTATAGAAACATTGACTGGGACGCAATAACCATCAAAAACAACTTCCTCTTTCAGGAAACCCTGCGGAACAAATCACTCTGCAAACAGCTTCTTGAACGTGTCCTGCACATACAGGTCAAAACGATCCGTTACATGGAAACGGAAAAAACGATGAAGGCTCAGCTGAGCAGTAAGAATACCCGGCTTGATGTGTATGTGGAGGATAAGGGCGGAAACGTCGCTGACATTGAAATGCAGACGACAGATACCAAAAGTGTGATTAACTACGATGAGCGGGATGAAAAGACGATCATCCGCGAGCTGCCGTTACGGACACGGTATTACCAGAACATCATCGGCACCAATATGCTGCGTAGGGGCATGCACTATCGTGAATTGAGAAAGGCGTACGTGATTTTTATCTGTACCTTTGATCCCTTTGGGGCCGGTCTGCCGGTTTACCACTTTACCTATCGCTGCAAGGAAAACGGAAACTTGCAGATGGGCGATTTAACGGAAAACATCTTTTTGAATGTGAAGGCGGCAGACAAAACTGACGATGAGGATCTTGCGGCATTTTTACGTTATGTAAACGGACAAAAACCTGACAGCAGTTTTACGAAAAAACTTGACGAGGAAGCTACGCGTATCAAGAATAACGACGATTGGAGGTTGAAGGCTATGACATTAGATATGGAAATTCAGGATATGAAAAAACGCATTGCAAAGCGCGAAAGGGAAAAAGGAAAACAGGAAGGGAAACACGAGAGCAAAATCGAAATCGCTAAAAAAATGCTTGACGATGGTATGGATATTTCCAAAGTTGCCAAACTGACCAATCTTTCTGTTAAAGAAGTGACTGCATTGGCGTAACTGTTAAAGCACACTGCTTGCGCAAACTTGAATTATGAAAACCTAAATAATTGCGACTGCACATTCTTTCCATGCCTGCCACCACGGCAGGCATTTTTTATGCAAAAAGATGTTGGTTTCATGGGTATCACCCCACTCCTCCTGTTCATCGTTTTGGCTAAAATACTGTCCAATAAGACTTATCCATTAAAAATTATACAACGGTTTTCTGACGATTTACACCTCTCCGCTTCATTTGTCATTGACAATTTTTTGGGCAAAAATGACACTTTTGTCAACAGTATGTTGTTTTTTAATCCCTGAAAAGCAGGTTGGTTACTTGCCTGGAAGCACATTTTCAAATGTTGCAAACTTTATTGAACTAAAGCGTTTCGCGGGTTGGAAGGAGGGGCTTGACGGCTTCTTTGTTTTCTGTTTTTATGTTACACTGGTAACAGACAGATATGACTTACGTTTTCTACAAAATCGGATGTTCCCCTTGCGCGTCGCATACGCCGGAAAGGATACGCTCATGAAACATCTCATTGCAGATAAGCTGAATTTTTTGATGAAGGCCACCGCCACCAGGAACAATATGCTGAGCCGGGCCCTTGCCTTTGATGCGTCCCACATCAGCCGCATCCGGAACGGCGAGCGGGGCCTGCCCAGTCATCGCGAATTTATTCTGCCGGCCGCCGGCTTCTTCGCCCGGGCGGTCCGCACGGCGTCCCAGAAGCGGGTCCTGGCCGCACGGCTCTGCCCCGGCAAGCCCTGGCCGGAATCTGTTGAAGTTGCCACGCGTTTGATTGCCCGGTGGCTGGGGGAAGGCAGGCAGACCAATCACGAAGAATGGAATCTTTATCTGGAACAAGCAGACCCGAATGAGATACCGGCTAACGGTACGGGTGCTTCTGCGGAGTCTTACGTCACAAACTACTATCCGGGCAACGAGGGCAAACGCCAGTGCGTCATCCGTTTTCTGACAGACCTGGTTGCGGCAGAAGAACCGGTGACGTTGCTGCTCCATTCGGATGAGCGCATGGAATGGATTTACGAGAATCCGGATTTTGCAAAACAATGGGGCGCGTTGCTGGTCACGCTGCTGCAACGCGGCAGCCGGATCGTCATCGTCCACACCATCAACCGTTCCTTCGAGGAAATGGTGGAAGCCGTGTCCAAGTGGGCGCCCCTGTATGCCGCCGGCGCCATTGAACCCTATTATACTTCCCGGCTGCGGGACAGTGTGTTCCAGCGTACCCTGTTCATCGCCAAAGGGAAATCGGCCATCATGGCCCACAGCACCGGCAACCCCGGGGTAAACCGGCTGAATATTCTCACCAACGATCCGGTGGCGGTCAATGCGCTGGAGCAGGAGTTCAATGATTTCCTGGCTATGTGCCAGCCGCTCATGCAGATTTTTACTCCGTCCAGTTTCCTGAAGATTATTCCGGTGCTGGGCACGTTCCGCAAAGCAAAGGACCCCCTTATGCAGTTACACATCACTCCGTCCCTGATCACCCTGCCGGACGCCGTGGCGGAAAGTCTGTCCACCCGGCCCGGCTGCCAGGATTTCAGCGAGTACCTGGCCAATCATAAGAAGTGGCTGTTTCTGCGGGGCAAGGCTCCTGCGGGCGACATTAAGGATATCATCTGCCTGCCGGAGATCTCCACTGTACTGGAGGGAAAAGTGCCGGTACCCCTCTCCGTCATGTTCGGGCTTCCGCCGCTGTTTTATACGCCGGAGGAATATCTGCAGATCCTGACCAGTGCGTTGCAGTGGATGAAATCATCCAAATCCTATCAGGCCGTCGTGCTGCCGCCGGGCGCCATCGATCCCGTCAGCGGCCGGCCCCTGTCGCCCACCTATTCCATTGTGAGCAGTCCGGTCGGCGTGTTGCTTTTCAGTACCCAGTCCCCTTCCGTCATGTTCTACACCAGGGAACTGTTCATGACTAATTCTTTCTGGGAATACCTGAACCAGCTGACAAAAAGCGCAGCCTCCCGGGAAGAATCCATCGAAAGGCTGCAGCAGTATATTGATAAATTGAAAAGCGCGATGGAAACGAAAAAAGACAAATGAAAAAGGACAGGTGAACGAAATACGATCATTTCCTAATCCAAATCGTCCGTCCGGTCACGTTACGTGGCCGGACTTTTTTCGTTAGCGCAAGTACAAAACCACTCCTAAATAGCAAAAAAAAGCAGCCTGCCATTTCTGACAGACTGTTTTCACAGTTTTATTGCATTTCAGAGTAACGCAGCGCGCAAAATGTGATATAATGAATTATTACAGATTTATTCTGATTTTTTGCAAAGCATTCAAGGAGTACCTATCATGTTTTTTAAATCATATTTGCCCAAACAATATCTGGCTGCAGCCATCGTCGCGTCTCTGTTGCAGGGCGTTGTGACCGCTGCTCCCGTGTTTGCGGAAACGACCGCGAAAACTGAAGCAACGGTTACGCAGGAAGCTACAACTGCACAGGATACTACGTCTGCGAAAGAACCAACAGCAGCAAAGGACACTGCGTCTGCGAAAGAACCAACAGTTGCAAAGGAACCGGCGGCAGCGCAGGAACCCATGCAGAGCAAATCATCAGCGGCAGCAGATAAAAGGTCTTCGCTGACAGACACAGATGACCAGAATACCATTGACCATTCCGCCGAATCCAAACCGATTCAGAATGAATTCCTGAAAGAGGGAGAAGGCATTCCCGGCACTGAGGTTCCCTATCAGAACGAACGAAAGCTTTCCTCAGCAGAATGGAAAGAGATTGACCAACTGGAAAAAGATGTTAGGATACTCCAGCGGAAACGCGAGGATTTTTTCATA
Source organism: uncultured Selenomonadales bacterium (assembly GCA_900315925.1). Classification (GTDB taxonomy): domain Bacteria; phylum Bacillota; class Negativicutes; order Acidaminococcales; family Acidaminococcaceae; genus Succiniclasticum. The sequence continues at coordinate 10,507 of ONAV01000007.1, forward strand.
AAACACGCAAAAGAAAAAGCAGAGAAAGAGAAAGCGTTTACCAATGCGTTTAAAGGCAGACAGGAATACAGTATCGTGTTTAATCCGGAGGATTATTCGACAAAAACAATGAATGCCAACGGCGAAGACGTAACCTTCCGTGCCTACGAGCATCTTGTGTACGTGAAAAAGCCGTATGTTCCGGAAAGCCAGATGCTGAGCATTTACATTCCGGAAGCATACCTGAAAGGCGGAACCGTAAACGGCTTTACCGCAGAAACAGCTCCCATTTTTATGCCGAACGGCGTGGGCGGGTATATGCCGGGAACCATTGTAGAACCACAGGAAGATTCCCGTTACGGCGGAGCCAATGCCGCATTATATGCGCTGAGCAACGGTTACGTAGTGGTCTCCCCTGCGGTCCGGGGCCGGTCCCTGAAACATAAAAACGGCTATGAAACCGGTAAGGCGCCTGCACTGATTGTCGATTACAAAGCCGCCGTACGTTTTGTGCGATTCAACCGCAAGGCCGGGCGCATTCCCGCCGGCGATACGGAAAAGATCATCGCCAGCGGTACCAGCGCGGGAGGCGCGTTGTCAGCATTGTTAGGGGCAACGGGAAATGCTAAAGATTATGATCCCTATCTCAAAGAAGTGGGCGCAGCCAAAGAACGGGACGACATTTTTGCATCCATGGCCTACTGCCCTATCACCAATCTGGAAAATGCAGATATGGCCTACGAGTGGATGTTCCATAACGCGAATGAGTATTACAACGCAGGCCCGGCCAGAAGAATGCCGCCTGCCGACAGCAACGCTGCACCCGTAGGCAACGTACAGAACCGTCCGGTCAATGCACCGGCGGAAGCAATTCAAGGCACAGCCATCACGCCGGAACAGAAAGAGATTTCCGCAGAATTAAAAGAAAAATTTTCGGAATATCTGAATTCCCTTAACCTTCGCGATTCCATCGGCAACCGGCTGAACCTGGCGCCTGACGGATACGGTCTCTTCCGCGAATTCATTGAGTCCCTGTATCTGGAAGCAGCCCAGAATGCCATTGACACCGGGGAAGATATCAGCAAGACGCCCTGGGTCACTGTCAGTGAAGGAATGGCAGTCCATATGGATTTTGACAAATACATTGCCGCGGTAAAACGTCTGAAAGGCGTTCCCGCATTCGATGCCTTTGACATGACAACGGGCGAGAACAACGAATTCGGTACCTATGATATTGCAAATAAGCATTTTTCACGCTATGCACTGGAACACAGCCAGCTTGTTACGGTTCCGAAGGAAGAAGAAGAAAAAAAGATTGCAGAAGAAAAGGCGCGTCAGTACGGTCTGGCAACTCCTGTTGAAAAACGGCAGTTGCGGAAAGCCAATCTGGAAGAACAAATGGAAAAGGAGAAACTGGACCTTTCCCAATACATGGCCAACGGGCTGGTCGTAAAAATGATGAACCCCATGCGCTATATCGGAGCCCGTAATGTGCAGACTGCTCCGCACTGGCGGATTCGCCACGGCGCACTGGACAGAGATACCGCCCTCGCCATTCCAGCCATGCTGGCGGTCAAGCTGAAGAACAGTGGCAAGAAAGTTGACTTCAAGGTAGCCTGGGGCTACGGCCACGCCGGCGATTACGATCTGCCGGACCTGTTTGCGTGGACAGACCGCATCTGCAAAATCAAAGACAAAGCAGACGCAATTTTAAAAGAAGAACAGATGAAAGCGAAAGCAAAAGCAGAAGCAAAAGAAAAGGAATAAACAAAAAGAACAGGCAACGCAAAAACGGAACCGATTGCTATTCTATGGACTCATTCGCCTGTGGCTTCGAAACTCGGTGCTTTGCACCTCAAACAGTCGAAGCCACGGGCGTCTCATTTCGTCTCACAGAATAACGCAATCAGTTCCTATGTTTTGCTTATGCCTGTTCTTTTTAATTTTTCATTCTCTTTTGTTTTGAGTTACGTCAAAAGCTAATTCACTCAATGTCTTTCTTCAGCGCCGGCGGCGTAATAGGTTCCTTGTCAATAACGCGCACAACCAGCAGCGTGATGGTGCAGATAATCCATTCAAAGTAAATGGGATGCGGCAGAATCCGCACCGACGGAAATATCTGCCAGGCCAGAAGTCCGATAAGCCCTACCAGCGTGGTATAAAACGCCGTGTTGCGACGGCACAGGTCCGGCGCAAACATGGTAGCCAGAAAAACAAGCGTGAAAGCTGTGGTCAGGCTCAGTCCCGTCAGCATCATCTTCACGATGCCCACCGCGTTGAAAGCCATCCACAGAGTCACCAGACCTACCGCGAAAATGATGAAGCGGCTGGCCTTCATGTATTTATCTGGAGTGATGTCCGGATTAAAAAAGCGTTTGTAAATATCCTGCGCGATCAGCGTACCAGCCCCCAGCAAGATGGTGCAGGCTGTGGAAACATCCGCCGCCCACAGGGCCGCCAGGGTAATGCCGGAGGAAAACGGATCCAGGCTCATGATGATCTGGGGCAATGCCAGCGTGGGATTGATATCCGGATACTGGGCCTTGGCCGCCATACCTAACACAGCGGAGAAGAAGCCGATGGGGAAAATGATGAGGCCGCCCAGGATAAAGCCGTTCCGGGCCGCGCTTTCCGATTTGGAGCTGGTGGCAATCTGCACCGGCGCGCCGCTTACAGTCTGGGTCATCATGACGATGATCCAGCCCATCAGCATGGCCATGGTCAGGCCGCCGAAAGGATCCGCCCAATCAAAAGGCATAGGCGGCAGCTTGGCCACGATGCCCGCCATCCCGCCGTCACGGATCAGGATCTTCACCATACAAAAGATGATGCCCAGGTAAATAATCAGCACGCTCAATACGCTGGACAGACCCGAAGACCACATGCCGCCGATAACCGTGATGCCGATAAACACAACGGCGCTGGTGATCATACCCGTCTTCATGGTGAACACGTCGGGCATCAGGGTGGAAAGGATGGAACCGCCCGCCACATACTGCAGCGAAGTGATGCAGGATAAAATGATGGCCAGGCCGATGACGCTGATGATGCGCGCCTTTTTATCGTAGCAGCGTTCAAACAGTTCCGGCACCGTGGTGCATTCCAGGGTGCGGTACTTGCCCGCCGCCACCAGGCCCATGAAGATGGCGCCGATGGACCAGGCTCCGTTGTACCAGCCGGCAGACAGACCGATGCGGGTAGCGCTTTCCGCCACGCCTACGGTGGAAGCCGCGCCCACTGCCATGCCGGTGACGCTGACGGCAATCAGCAGCGCGCCAAACTTGCGGCCCGCGAACTGATATTCCGTGGCGCTGGTCTCTGCCCTCCTCTTCACATAAAAGGAAATCGCGAACAGCATCGCCACATACAACACAACAATCATCAATTGAATTGACATGATAAAACAACCTCTCTTATTCCGTCAAACTATTTCCGGCGTTTTCTGCAAAATCACGCGGCAGCGCACGACATGAACATCTCCAGGGAAGAAAGCATCGTGTAGGCGGAGAAGATCTTCCCCGGCAAAGGTAAAACTCTTCGCCAATTCACTCTGCAGCGTGTATATACAGGTATTGTATCATAAATATGTAAAAAGAGGAACCGCCAAACTGTGATTTTTTTACCTGACAGGCACAATTGCTAAAAAACATCTTGTAACTTCCTGCCGGTTTGTGCTAAAATTTAGAGTGTGTTAATTGAAAATAACCTGACTTCCCATGCAGGTTCATAAAGTCCGGTTATAGAAAAAAGGAGAAAAGAACATGAAAGAATACAAACCCTTTAAATCCGGAAAAGTCCGGGAGCTGTACGATCTGGGCGACAGTCTGGTCATGGTCTGCACGGACCGTATTTCCGCGTTTGATGTAATTTTGAAAGACCCGGTGCCGGAAAAAGGCGCCGTGCTGAACAAGATGTCCAAATTCTGGTTCGATTTCACCAAAGACATCGTGCCGAACCACATGCTTTCCATTGACACGAAAGACATGCCGGAATTCTTCCGGACCCCGGAATTTGAAGGCCGCAGCATGAAGACCCAGAAGTTGGAAATGTTGCCCGTAGAGTGCGTGGTGCGCGGCTACATCACCGGCAGCGGCTGGGAAAGCTATAAAAAGGAAGGCAAAATCTGCGGCATCGAACTGCCGGAAGGCCTGAAGGAATGCCAGAAATTACCGGAACCCCTCTTCACTCCTTCCACGAAAGCGCCGGTAGGCGAACACGACATGAACATCTCCATGGAAGAAGGCATCGTATGGGTGGAGAAGTTCTTCCCCGGCAAAGGCAAAGAGTACATGGAAAAACTCCGCGACCTGACCCTCACCCTGTACAAAAAATGCGCGGACTATGCGCTGGAGCGCGGCATCATCATCGCCGACACCAAATTTGAATTCGGGCTGGATGAAAAAGGTAACATCGTGCTGGCCGACGAAATGCTGACTCCCGACAACAGCCGCTTCTGGCCCCTGAAGGGTTACGAAGCCGGCAAGTCCCAGCCTTCTTACGACAAACAGTTTGTCCGCGACTACCTGAAGGCCAACAATGCGGAAATCCTGCCCCAGGATATTATTGAAAAGACCATTGCCAAATACAAAGAAGCTTACGAACTTCTCACCGGCAAGAAGTTCGCGTAAGAACGCTCAGGTGTTATCCCTCCCTCCCCCGAACCGCATCGCCGACTCACCGGCAAGCAAGCTTGCCGTTCGTCTCGACACGATTCGACGGGGCGAACCCTTCCGGGATAACACCTTCGTTCAACATGTATTAAATGTACAAACAGCTGTACCATCGTGTGTGGTACAGCTGTTAATTATTTAAAGATAAAAAAACGCTGCAGCCGGTAAGGCGTAAGCAAAACGTCGTGAGCGTTTGCGTAATTTCATGAGGTGAAATTTGCCGTGGTGGCGAGACTGTCTGAGGTGCGAAGCACCGAGTTTCGAAGCCACAGGCAAATAAGCCCTTGAAATAGCAAACGTTCACGGTTTTGCGACGCCGTACCGGCGCAGCGTTTTTTACTTTGTAAATATTAATGAATCAGCCCGTGCCATTCCTGCAGGGACAGCACTTCGCTGTTTCCGTGCTTGTTCATCTGGTTGATGCCTTCCGCCGCCGCCTTCGCCGCCACCATGGTGGTAATGTAAGTGACCCGGTGCTTGATGGCCCCCTTCCGCAGGTAGCTGTCGTCATGGGCTGCCGTCTTGCCGGCCGGCGTGTTCACGATCAGCTGGATTTTACCGTTGATGATCCAGTCCTCAATGTTAGGCTGGCCTTCGTAGATCTTGTTGACCCGTTCCACAGGAATGCCCGCTTCACTAATCAGTTTCGCTGTTCCTTCCGTAGCGATGATTTTGAAGCCGTCTTCATAGAAAGCTCTGGCAACCGGCACCGCTTCCTCTTTATCCCCGTCGCTGATGGAAAGCAGTACGGTACCTTGTAAGGGCAGCACCGCTTTGGCGCCTTCCTGCGCCTTGAAGTAGGCTTCGCCCACGGTCTCGGCCAGACCCAGCACTTCGCCGGTAGAACGCATCTCCGGTCCCAGGATGGGATCCACTTCCGGGAACATGTTAAAGGGGAACACGGCTTCTTTTACACCGTAATACGGAATCTTACGTTCTTTCAGTTCCGGCACCGGCGACGGACGCCCAGTCAGGGAACCGGTGATGATATCCGTTGCCAGCGGTACCATGCGGATGCCGCAGACTTTGGATACCAGCGGCACGGTACGGGACGCGCGGGGGTTGGCCTCCAGCACATACACCTTGCCGTCTTCGATGGCGTACTGCATGTTCATGAGGCCTACTACGTTCATCTCTACCGCAATCTTGCGGGTATATTCTTTAATGGTCTTCAGATTTTCTTCCGAAATCTGCCGGCTGGGCAGGATGCAGGCACTGTCGCCGGAATGGATGCCGGCCAGTTCGATGTGTTCCATAACCGCAGGCACAAAGGCGTCCTTGCCGTCGGAGATGGCATCCGCTTCACATTCCAGCGCGTTGTGCAGGAACCGGTCAATAAGGATGGGACGGTCCGGGGTTACGCCGATAGCCGCCGCCATGTAGTCTTTCATCTGCTCGTCGTCGTGGACCACTTCCATGCCCCGGCCGCCCAGTACAAAGGACGGGCGCACCATGACCGGATAGCCGATGCTGTGGGCCCCATGGGAATGCCCAGCTTGTCCATGACTTTGCGGAACTGGTCCCGGTCTTCTGCCAGGTCGATGACTTCCGGCGTGGTACCCAGAATGTTCACGCCCTCTTCTTTCAGCTTGGCCGCCAGGTTCAGCGGAGTCTGCCCGCCGAACTGGGCGATGACGCCTACCGGTTTTTCCTTATAGTAAATGCTCAACACATCTTCCAGCGTCAGGGGTTCAAAGTACAGTTTATCGGAAGTATCGTAGTCGGTGGATACGGTTTCCGGGTTGCAGTTGACGATGATGGTCTCAAAGCCCAGCTTCTTCAGGGACATGGCCGCATGGACGCAGCAGTAGTCGAACTCAATACCCTGGCCGATGCGGTTGGGGCCGCCCCCCAGGATCATGATCTTCTGTTTATCGGTTACCGGGTTGTTGTCCGGCGCGTTATAGGTGGAATAGAAATACGCACTGTCCTGGGTGCCGCTCACATGGACGCCGTCCCAGGCTTCCACCACGCCGATCTTTTCTCTCGCGTGACGGATATCGTCTTCGGATACGTTCAGGATCTCGCTGAGGTATTTGTCGGAGAAGCCGTCCTTTTTGGCCTGGGCCAGGGCTTCCGCGGGAGGCACTGTGCCTTTATACTGCAACAGGGCTTCCTCCTCCTCCACCAGTTCTTTCATCTGTTCCACAAAGTAATGCTTCACCCAGGTGATGTCGAAGATTTCATCTACCGTAGCGCCTTTGCGCAGGGCTTCGTACATCTGGAAATAACGTTCGGAGGAAGGCGTACGCAGCAGGTTCAACAGTTCTTCCTTGCTGAGTTTATCAAAATTCTTCACATGTCCCAGACCGTAACGTCCCTTTTCCAGAGAACGGATGGCTTTCTGGAACGCTTCCTTGTAATTTTTGCCGATGCTCATGACTTCGCCCACGGCGCGCATCTGGGTGCCCAGTTTGTCATCCACGCCCTTGAACTTTTCAAAGGCCCAGCGGGCGAATTTTACGACAATGTAATCTCCGTCGGGCACGTACTTGTCCAGGGTGCCGTACTTGCCGCAGGGCAGGTCTTTTAAGGTCAGCCCGCTGGCCAGCTTGGCAGATACCAAGGCGATGGGGAAACCGGTGGCCTTGGATGCCAGGGCGGAAGACCGGGAGGTACGGGGATTGATTTCAATGACAATGATACGGCCGTCTTTCGGGTTCCGGGCAAACTGCACGTTGGTGCCGCCGATGACGCCGATATGTTCCACGATTTTATACGCCTGACGCTGCAGCTCCTGCTGCACGTCTTCCGGAATGGTCAGCATGGGCGCGGTACAGAAAGAGTCGCCGGTATGCACGCCTACCGGATCCACGTTCTCGATGAAGCAGACCGTGATCATGTTGTTGTCCTTGTCCCGGACCACTTCCAGTTCCAGTTCTTCCCAGCCCAGGATGGATTCTTCCACCAGCACCTGACCGATGATACTGGCCTGCAGACCCCGGGCACAGACAGTTTTCAGTTCTTCTTTATTGTAAACCAGGCCGCCGCCGGCGCCGCCCATGGTATAGGCCGGGCGCAGCACCACCGGATAGCCTAACTCGTCGGCAATGGCCAGGGCTTCTTCCACACTGTAGGAAACCTCGCTGCGGGCCATGCCGATGCCCAGCTTGTTCATGGTCTCTTTAAATTCGATGCGGTCTTCGCCCCGTTCGATAGCGTCCACCTGCACGCCGATGACTTTTACGCCGTATTTATCCAGCACGCCGGCTTTGTACAGTTCGGCGCACAGGTTCAGGCCGGACTGCCCGCCTAAGTTCGGCAGCAGCGCATCCGGACGTTCTTTCGCGATAATCTGCTCTACCCGCTCCACGTTCAGCGGTTCGATATAGGTTTTATCCGCCATCTCCGGATCCGTCATAATGGTGGCCGGGTTGGAATTCACCAGTACGATCTCATAGCCCAGGCTTCGCAGCGCCTTGCAGGCCTGGGTACCGGAATAGTCAAACTCGCAGGCCTGGCCGATGACGATGGGGCCGGACCCGATGATCATTACTTTTTGGATATCTGTTCTCTGTGCCATACTTCTCTCCCCTGTATGAATTTAAAAAACAAAAAACAATTTTGCTCTAACGTTTATTTTACCATATTTACTATTAAAAAATCCAGCGCAAAGAAAAAGTGCGGAAGAATTTCTACCGCACTTTTAAAAACCTAAATGATTGCAATCAGCCGGTCCCGGGCGTCTGTCACTTTCTTATAGGCTTCTGTATAATCCCGGTCTTCCCCGGCCCGCAACGGCTCCACGATTTCACATATGGCGTCGTATAAGGGATCCAGCGCCAGGTTCCCGGCAACGCCTTTTAACGCATGGGCCGCTTCAAAGGCCTCTTTCAGATCCTTTGCTTCCAGCGCTTTGCCTAATTTATCAAAGTTCGCATCATTGACGCTGGCTGTAATCATTTTAAAATAAAAGGCCTCCATGTTGCAGCATCTTGCCAGACCTTCATTGGTTTTCACGCCATACTCTTTTAATGATTCCATTGACAGCATAATTACACATTTCCTTTCTGCAATCCTTGCATTCTTTCCTTTTGCAACAGCGGTCAGCCGGGTTCAGCAGTTCTGTTGCAGCAGCTTCTCAAACTCCGCCGCAGGCATGGGCCTGCCAAAATAATAACCCTGGATCATATCGCAGCCGATCGCCTTCAGGTAATCAGCCTGTTCTTTATCTTCCACGCCTTCCGCAATCACGGGCACCTTCATCACTTTGGCAAAGTCGATGATCAGCCGTATCATGGCATCCATGATTTCGTCATTGCCCGCATTCCGCTGGAAGAATTTCATATCCATCTTTAATACATTGATAGGCATCCTGGACAGCATGTTCAGCGAAGAATAGCCGCTGCCAAAGTCATCCATCTCAATTTTAAAACCATGATCCCTGAGATTTCTTACCACGGAAAGAATCGTTTCCGTATCGGCAGCACAGACAGATTCTGTAATCTCCAGGGCCAGGTCGCGGAACGTAAGGCCGTGCCGGTCAATGATCTGCTCTATCTCGAGCAGCAGATTGGGTGAATACAGGTCAACACGGGACACATTCACGGAGATGGGGAAATTGAAAGAATACTTTTCTTTCCATTCTTTCATCTGACGGGCCACTTCTTCCCAGATATACAGGTCCAGCTTGTAGATCAGCCCGTTCTGTTCAAACAGCGGGATAAACTTGCCGGGGGAGATCATCCCGCCTTCCGTCTTGCTCTGCCACCGCACCAGCGCCTCGGCCCCTGCCAGCCGCGGCGTGTCGCCGGTCATATCATACTTGGGCTGGTAGTATGTGATAAATTCGCGCTGCTTCAGGGCATCCTCCATGGCCGAAATGTATTTCTGGGACTCCAGCTGCTGACGGTGGGATACTTCGTCATACACCTCGTACGGATGGGAGTAATTATCTTTTGCCTTCTCGCAGGCAATATGCGCTCTGTCAAACCGTGTCAACACATCGATGGTCTGGTCAGCGTTTTCATAAATCCCGATCCGGAGACGAATGTGGGTATTATCCAATGCCGCATTCACCGCTTCGTTCAATTGCGTTACAAACGCATCATAATCCTTTAGATGATCCTGGTAGATCAGAAACGTATCCGCATTGGGACGGCAGACGAGACCGTTGTTTTTACGTACCATATCCACCAGGATCTCGGCAATTTTAATCAGTACCTTGTCGCCAAACGCTTTGCCATACAGTCCGTTGATCAGTTTAAACCGGTCGATATCCAAGGCGAGCGCATCTTTTTCCCCTGCAATGTTTCGGTCAAGCTGCTCGCAATACCGGTAGAAAAAGTCCCGGGCATACAGTCCCGTCAGCGCGTCTTTTTCCGCAACTTCAATAAACTCGCTGTCTTCTGCCATTTTGATTGCGTTGGCTACCCTGGCCCGGATGACTTCCGGCATGTCGTACGGCTTGGCGAAAAAGTCACAGGCCCCTTCCTGCAGGCACTGCACCTCTTCCTCTTTGACCCCTGTGGCAACCAGCACCGGAATACGGGACGTAAGCGGGTCCGCTTTCATCGTCTTCAAAAGAGTGCGCCCGTCCATATTCGGCATGTTCAGATCCAGCAAAACAGCAGAAAGGTTCCTGTAGTTTTCCTGTACGAACTTCAGTGCTTCCACGCCATCGACGGCATAGGCAATCTGATACTGGGGTCCCATGATGTTGCCCAGGATCAGCCGGTTAATTTCCTCGTCGTCCACAATCAGGACAAGGCGACGGACATTCCCCACTATGTCTCCGATGCTTGAAAACTTACGTTTATTCCTGCCCATAGCAAATCTCCCTGAGTTCTTTTTTGCTGTCAGCCGGCAGCGTATCACTGTAGTATCAATCCATTAAAAAATGTAAAACAATGGTTCTTACCATGCAATACTGCAAGGCGCATTATCCTTCTTTGCATTTGGTCAGGGCCACGGTTCCGGAGCGTGTGATTTCTACTATTTTTATATGGTTGATGCTGTCCAGGAAAATCTGCGCCCGCTCCGGCGTATCACAGATCTGGATCGTCATCATGTTGTTGCCCATGTCGATGATCGTTGCGTTCATCACCGCACAGTTATCAATGATGTCCCTGCGGTTGTCTCTCGTGTATTTCACTTTGATCAGCATCAGCTCGCGGCAGACCGCTTCTTTTTCATCAAAGGTCTTGACTTTGATTACGTCGATCTTTTTATTCAGCTGTTTTTCAATCTGCTCCTGGGTATGATCGTCCCCCGTGCTGACGATGGTCATATTGGATATAGCCGTATCTTCCGTTTCGCCTACCGCCAGGGAATCAATGTTGAAGCAGCGTCTCCAGAACAAACCGGAAACCTTGCAGAGAACACCGGACTGGTTTTTTACTAATACATTATAAATTCGTTTCATGTCAGGCCACCTCGTTCGGATCTACATCACACTGGAGCAATACAGATTCATCTTTTTCCAGGAACGCTTTGATGGTTTCCTCCATCTTCTTTTCGTCATTCAGGTGCAGGAACTTCATCCCGTAGGCCGCCGCGATGGATTCCAGGTCCGGGCTGCCGGTCAGATCGATGACGGAGAACCGGTCTTTATAGTTAAAGTGCTGGAACTGCCGTACCAGGCCCAGTACATTGTTGCGAATTACGGCAATCTTCACCGGTACTTTGTACTGGCGCATGGTTCCCAGTTCCATCATGCACATCTGGAAGCCGCCGTCACCGCAAACGGCAACCACCTGCCGGGACGGGTCGCCTACCTTGGCGCCCATGGCCGCCGGTACGGAGTAACCCATGCAGCCCATGCCGCCGGTGGTGAAGAACCGGCCGTCCCGGATGATGCAGTTGGCACAGGACCAGAGCTGGTTCTGTCCCACGTCCGCCACATAGACCGCGTTCTTATCCATGGCGTCGGACAGCGCATGGATAAAGTGTGTCGGGTCCACGGTTCCCGGTGTGATCACCAGGTCCGCTTTGGCTTTTTTGGCAGCTTCCGCTTCTTCGCGGTAGCCGGCCAGGGTAGCCAGCCATTCTTCCGTTGCCGGACGGATCTCTTCTTTATCCAGATCCATGAACACGTGCTTCAAATCGCCTACCAGCGGAATGGAAGGACCTGCGTTCTTACCGATTTCTGCCGGGTCTACGTCGATATGGACCAGTACCTTGTTGTCTTCGATTTCATTGGGACGGGCAATGGAACGGTCCGCCACCCGGGCGCCGGCCAGCAGGATCATGTCCGCCTGGTTCATGGCCCGGTTGCCGTAGGCCTGCCCGTTGTTGCCTACCATACCGAAAAACATGGGATGTTCCGTAGGCATGGTTCCCAGGCCCATCATGGTGGAAACCACCGGGATCCGATGCTTATCCGCAAAGGCACGGATCACATCCGCCGCGCCGCTTAAGTGGGCGCCGCCGCCGGTACAGATCAGGGGGCGTTTGGCCTTTTTCAGTTCCCGTACCACCTTGTCGATCTGTTTCGGATTCCCCTTGACCGTGGGTTTATAGGACGGCATGGAAAGGGTGTCCGGATATTCAAACTTGTTTATTTTCTGATTCTGAATATCAATGGGGAAATCAATCAGCACCGGCCCTTTCCGTCCTGTGTTGGCAATGTGGAACGCTTCTTTCACGACGTAAGGCACATCCTCCGCCTTACGGATGATGTAGCTGTATTTAACAAAGGATTCGCAGGCGCCGGAAATATCCGCTTCCTGGAACACATCGCTTCCCATGAGTCGGCTGTCTACCTGTCCGGTGATGACCACCAGCGGGATGCTGTCCGCGTAGGCCGTGGCAATACCGGTGATCACATTGGTGGCGCCGGGGCCGCTGGTAACCGCTACCACGCCCACCTTCCCGGTCAGGCGCGCATAGCCGCTGGCCGCGTGGGCCGCATGCTGTTCGTGGCGCACCAGAATCGTTTTGATGTCCGCGCTCAGAATACTGTCATAAAAAGGACAGATAGCAACGCCCGGATAGCCGAATACATATTCTACGTTTTCCAATTCCAGACACTTTACAATTGCGTCCGCACCATTCATGTTGGTTCCCCCTCGCTTATTTAATATATTATTACATGCTGACTTATCACGGTTTCCAATTTTCCACAATCGGAATGATGACATCATATCTTCTCTGGAAGAAGTTCAGCGTGGAATTCATGCAGCGTTTCCGCAGATTCGCCGTATCGCCGAACCGCTTGTAGAAATCAGGCATCAGCGGCCCCCACATTTTATCGTAGAAATCCATTTTATCCCTGACTTTATCATAATTAAAGTTCTGCGAACCGATTTTCTTCAGGGAAGACAAAAACATGTCATAGAAGTTTCTGTTTTTCAACGCCGCCGCAAACAACGGGAATTTTTTCCGAATCATGGCGAAATGATCCGTGTTGGCGGAGGTAGATCTTTCATCATAATGCCCCGCGCTGTAATCCAGATCGTGAAGTATGTACTGCCACCGGCCTTCGTTATAGAACTTATCCCTGGTGCGCCATACGATATGGTTATGATCCGGTTCACAGTCTGCATTGCCGATGTAAACCTGCAACGCAAAATAATCCGCCATGGACTGTACGTCCATCACATCACAGAACTGACGATAGATGTCCGGATCTGTCAGGTCCTTATCCTTAAAGGCTTTCATCTCTTCATAAAGACGAATGTCTTCCTTTTTGCCTACATCCAGCTCCGCTTCCTTGAAGACGATCAGGTTTTTTTCATCTACCCCGTACCGGTCTTTCATCATGTTAGCTGTCGTAATCTCGCACAGTGCATAGGGTCCCCAGTATTCCCCGTTTAAGAATACAACGGCCGGACGGTTCCGTAACACGGTATATTTTCCGCCTTTGGCCAGGTCCTGCAGCATGACGTCCTTAAATTTCGTATACTGGGAATCGTCGCCGCCGTTCCGCAGGCCGAATCGCTTAAAATCCTCTTCTTTATCTTTATCAAAAAGTGCGAAATGAAGCATTTTCGGTCCATAGGTATCCCGGAAATACAGCGTAAAGGACTTCTGGTTCTGTCTCCGGGACATGCCGCCCCGGATCCGCAAACCGGCGTCCAGTTCAATGGCCGGTTTCTCGCCGGTCGTATACAGCTGCAGCTGGCAGGGACGTTCCCACTTCTTACCGTGCTGACTGCTGTTCGTTTCGGCTTTCCACCATTCCTGGTCCGCAATGATCTTCTTCCCGGCATCCGTCTGCTTCCACGCGTCATATATGGCTCCGGGAGCCATAATACCGGTTTTGTAATCCAGCAGGTTCTTCGGGTCTGTAGTAATCGAAATGACCGTACAGTTCGGGAAACGGTCCGCCAACTTGTCCTGCATCAGGAAGTAGACCATGGTGCGGGGCTCTTTGACCACCGCGCCTTTATCATCCACCAGCGATGCATTCAGCACCACGCCCACCGGCAGTTCATTGCTCTCGTACAGGACGGAATTATAAAACTCCGGGGTCAGCATCAGCTTTTTGTGATCCATAAGGTAACCGGACATCCCGCCGTTCAGTGTAACTTCCACTTCCGCCTTGCCGCTGGCATCCTTAGCCGTCGGCTTCGTCCCGTTTGTCGTAAAAGCGATGGTATATCCCGCCGGTGCTTTCATGCGCACCTTCAGTTCCGGCGTATGATAGACTCCGGATTCCTGTGAAAAGGCGATGCCGTTATCCTGTTTATGCAGTATCTGGGTTTTCACCTGTTGGGGTTTTGTTTCCTGTTTATTCGTTTCACTCTGACAACCAGCCAGAAGGAACAGGCTCGCAGCAAAAAGAATATACAGTGTTTTTTTCAGCCTGAGCTTCCACATAGAAGCATCCTCCTGCGATACATATGTTACCTTATAATATACTACTTTTTTAGGAATTTGAAAAGGTTATATTATATTTCACTCTGTTTTCAATCGTTATGGAACCTGTTCTTCGTGTATCATCAAAGCTTCGTGTCCCATCACAGGCAGGGAACCGGTACGGTGTCAACGTGACAGCGATTCCTGTACGATCCGCTCAATATTCTCCGCGGAAAGAGCGCCCTGCACCCTGCCGATGATATTGCCGTTACGGTCAATCAGATAGGTGGTGGGAATGGCCCGGATGCCGTATGCTTCGAACAGTTTGCCTTTCTTGTCCATCAACACAGGGTAAGCATATCCGTTTTTATCCATAAACGCTTTGATGCCGGCTTCATCTTTTTCACCTCCCAGTTTCGGCGCGGCTACGCCTAACACGATTACCGCGTCCTTACCGTCCCGGGGAGAACGTTCATACAGCTTCTGGATATCCGGCATTTCGGCCCGGCAGGGCGGGCACCATGTGGCCCAGAAATTCAGGAAGACGATCTTGCCTTGGTAGTCGGCCAGGGTGTGGGTTTTACCGTATTGGTCTTTTAACGTAAACGGGATCGCAGCGACTGCGTTTTGGTCTTTTTGTTCCCCTTGCGTTGCATTTTGGGTTTGCTGTTCGCTTTGGGTTTGCTTCTCATTTTGCGCTGCATCCTGCTGTGTATTTTGCGCTGCGTCCTGCTGCGGCGCGGCAGTCCCCACGCCGTCCAGTTTTCCGGTAAACAGCAGCAGCCCCAGCACGATCATCAGTACGCTGCCCGCTTTTACCGTAAAGGCCATAACGCCTTTATGCTTTTTCACCAGATTCAGCACGGTTTCCGAAAACAGACCTAACAAAAGAAAGGGAATCACAAATCCCAGAGTGTAAAACAAAATCATCACCATTCCTTTCTCCGGTTCCGCCGCCGCCAAAATTAAAACACTGCTGAGCATGGGGCCCACACAGGGCGTCCAGGCAAAACTGAAAACAAAGCCGAAAACAAAAGCCATAGCCGGAGATGCTGTCATCGTTTCAATCCGGAACGGCAGTCTCCGCTCTCTGGCCAGAAACCCCCACTCCCCCAGCAGTCCGGACTGATACAGACCGAAAAGGATCATGAGGATCCCGCCGATACGCGTAATCAGTTTCTGCTGTTTAATTAACGCACTGCCCGCAGCGGAAGCTCCCAGCCCCAGCAGGAAAAACGCCGTGCTGATGCCCAGCACAAAAAGCAAGGTATTAAGGAGCACTTTTCCCCGGTCAAAACGCAGGCTGCCGTCCGGGTTACGTTCTGCCGTACCGCCGGACAGATACCCGAAATACACCGGCAGCAGCGGCAGCACACAGGGGGAAAAGAAGCTGAAGAGTCCCTGCAGGAAAACAGCAATAACCGAAATTTCAGAAGTTAAAACAGAATTCATAAAAAACCCCAATTCATGTTTTCGGTCACTTCAGTGACCGAACTTTTTTTGTAACTCCAGTCACAGAGCGGTTTCTGAGCCTGCTTTCTGTTATAAATATAGACAGTCTGTTTGTCTTGTCTCACAGTAGCATTTCATACCTGCATCTAATTTCTCTGTTCGGGAAAGCTGCCATTGCGCCGAGCCCCTGTTTCCACACTTTTCCGCAGCAGCCAGCCCGCCGCGGCCAGACAGAGAAACTGTAACACCGCCATCCCCTGAGGCGGTATGGAAAAGCCTTTATAAAAGACGCCCGGCAACAGGCAGCCCGCCGCCAGACCGAACATCATGCCCGGATACCGGGGGTTGCACCAGTGTACCAGCCGCAATGTCAACGGCATGGTCATATTAAAAGACAGAACCAGAAGCACCGCTGCCAACAGGCCGGACAGTTGCAACGCAAGAAAACTTAACAGGAAAATAAAAAGGATGGTTTTCGGATATCCTGCCCTGTCGCAGACAACGCCGCCCAACGCTTTTCCCGCTGCAAAGACGCAGGGAAAGAGCATCACATACGGACTGGCCGCGCCGCCGCTGCCAAAACCCCGCAGCACAATACAGCCTAACAGCAGAATCAGGCAGAGACCGGTAAGCCAGCGCCGGGGAACCGTTGTCAAATTACTGTCCGGAGTCTCAGGCGGGCCAAAACCTTCTGTTTCTGTCTGTAGCGTTTTTTGCGATGATACTGCGTCCGACACAGTATCTATTGATAAATTCGTAAGCACCGTTTGCACTGCAACAGCTTCCGGAATTTCTGCACGCCACAAACGCTGCGTCACTACAGCGCACAGCACGGCGCAGGCAAACAAAAATGGATACGGGCCCACAATGCAATTCAATCCCAAGGCCAGCCCTACCGCGCCGCTGGAAACAAAGATTCCCAGTTCTTTGTACGTCGTGTAACGCCGCAGCACCAGACTGCCTGCCGCTACATGGAACACGCTGTTGCCGATTCCCAGCAGCAGCGTTTGCGTCTGGATGCCCAGCGCAGACTGCGTACCCAATCCTAATGTGAGCAGGACAAACAGGAACGCGTACCGTATCCAGTTTTCCTTTTTATCAAAGAGCCAGCCCGTCAGCCACTGCGTACCAAAAGCAATGGCGTTATACAGGCCGAAATAATAAACTATGGAAGCCAGCAATGGCTCCTTCACGGCATAGGCAGCCATGGCCGCCGCACAGATGCCGTCCACCAGAAAATGCAATACCGTAAAGATTGCTAACAAACTCTGCCTCGCTTACATACCGTCTCAAAAACAGGAAATGTTTTGAAAAAACGTTTCAAAAAACCGCGGAGCCATTACAGGAATCCATCCATTTGCACAATGTCAGAATCCTGTTTATTTATTCAGTATCTGCTTCCCGTCGACCATTGTCAATTCATAAACACGATCCAGTGATTCAACTTTCCTGTCCGGTCCATACACTTTGGGACCGTAGCGGGTTTCCTGGAATCGGTACAGTCGAAAATCCACAGCCATCAGGAATTTTACTATTTCCTTGTTCTTTGGAAGCGGTATTAAGAATTCGCGGCTGTCCGTTTCCTTCTTTACGTCAGGAACGGGAAACCATCCTGCTTTCTCCAGCATTTTCATGGCCGTGGTTCCTTCTTCTTCCACAAGCACACGGAACCCCCACTGGCAGGGACCGGGCAGGGTCACCTTCAGCAAATAGGTTCTGTCCTTTCCTGGGACCTGGGTCAGGGTAAAATCCGGTTCGCGCTGTCTGTACACCTGTGTAGCCGGATGTTCCAAATCCGGACGGTGCGGTCTCCGGTACGGATTCCCCGGATCGATCACATCAGCATGGGCCGCGGGAAAGAAGGATAACAGTGACAGGACGACAGTCAGTAAACCTACTAATGCACGCATAGCTTTCCTCCTTAATTTTATCCGTTATCACAACACGCTGTCATGTTTGTTCATCAAAGCTCTCTGTCAATTTCATTATAATTTGTGATTGTGCCAAAATTGTGTATGAAATTCAGGATCACGCTTTATCATTCTGCTGTAACTTTACCGGGCTTCCCGTTTCAGAATTTCCGCCAGCACTTCGATGCCTGCGCAGATATCTTTTGTCTTTGCAAATTCTTCCGGGTTGTGGCTGATGCCGCCCTTACAGGGGATGAACAGCATGGTAGTCGGACAGATGGCCGGCATATGCATGGCATCGTGACCGGCGCCGCTGTTCATGTGCAGGAATGATTTCTTCTGTTCTGTACAGATCGCTTCCGACTGGGCCGCCAGTTTTTCATCTAATGCCACCGGCGTGTCAGAGGTCAGCATTTCTTCTTTGATTTCCACGCCGTCGGTCCGGGCTGTGCCCTGAACCGCCTGCCGGATCTCTTTCAGAGTGCGCTGTATGCTTTCCGTATTCACGCCCCGCACATCTACCCACAGCGTCACCTTGCCCGGCACTACGTTAATGGAACCGGGATCCACTTCTACGATACCCACCGTACCTACCGTTCCGTTATCTTTTTCGTTGATTGCCGCCGTCTCCACTGCCAGCACCAGCTTGGCCGCGCTGACCAGCGCATCCTTCCGGAACCCCATGGGCGTTGCGCCGGAATGATCGGCCATGCCGGTAATGTGCAGCTTGAACCGGGTGGGCGCCGCTATATTATGGACGATACCAATCTGATTGCCGGTTTCCTCCAGTACCTTGCCCTGTTCAATGTGCATTTCTGCAAAGCACTTATAGGCTCCCGGCTTTAACAACGCCTTTTCGTATGCATCCAGATTACCGCCCCACTCTTTCACGGCTTCCTTAAAGGTAATGTCGTCTTTGCGGCAGGCATTGGCGAACTTCTCCGGCTTTGCCTTTCCCGTGATCAGTTTGCTGCCAATGGTGGCAAAGCCGAAACGGCTGGACTCTTCCGCCCGAAATACGATCACTTCAATACTGCGCCGCAGCGTTTCATCCGCCAGCATGTGCAGTGCTTCCAGGGCGCCTACAACGCCGCACATTCCGTCATAGGCGCCGCCGTGGATCACCGTGTCCAAATGGGAACCGCAGGCAACCGGGGGAATGTTCGGATCCAGTCCCGGACGGCGCAGGAATAGATTTCCCAGCACATCCTCCCGCACTTCCAGGTTCAGGTACTCAATCTGTTTCAGCAGCCACATCTGGGCCGCTTTGTCCGTGCTGGTATAGGCCAGACGGGTAATGCCCGCTTCAGTTTTCCCGAATTTGGCAAGGCCGCCGATGAGCTCTTCTACACGATTTTTGTTTACAGGTAACATACTCTTTCTCCTAAAGGAGACGCTGATTCAATGAGTTTGTGTAATCAGCGTTTCCTTACACTTAAGCGCTGTACTTCACAGCCAGTTCCGTCAGGGTCGCCGCTGCTTTCCACAGCACTTCCTCGTCAAAATCGAAATGGCTGTTGTGATGGCCCGCCGCAATCGGCGTGCCGTACATCATGTACGCCGCTTTGCCGCCGCGCTTCTGCACCCGGTCCATAAAATACGTGCAGTCTTCGCTTCCTCCCATATCCACATAGGTCAGCACATGGGCGTAGCCGCACTTTTCTTTCACCAGCGCCGCAATTTCTTCCGCCAGTTCCTTATCGTAAATGCTGGCCGGCGCGCCCCCTGCCAGTGAAATGTCCACTTTCACATCATACAGATCCGCAGCCGCCTGCAGCATACGGCGGGCCTCTTTCACCATGAACTCATTGATTTCCGTGTTGCCGCCCCGGGTCTCAATTTTCATGGACGCGATATCGGGCACTACGTTCCGCCCGGTTCCCGCATTCAGCACACCGACGTTGATACGGCTGGAGCCCTGGCTGTGCCGGGAGATCGTACTTAAACTGATGGCTGCCTGAGCCGCTGCCAGCAAGGCGTTCTTTCCTTCTTCCGGCGCCGCTCCCGCATGGGCGGAAACGCCGTGGAACTCCGCATCCAGTTTTGTGGTAGCCAGGAAACCGTCCGTCATAGTGACCAGCGTGTCCGCCTGAGTACACTTGAAGCCAATGTGCCCGCCGAACAGGTAATCCACATCGTCCACCACACCGGCATCCACCATGGCCAGCGCGCCCCGCACGCCTTCCTCCGCAGGCTGGAAGATCAGTTTGATTCGTCCATGCAGTTTATCCATGTTTTCTTTCAGCAGTTTCGCTACGGCCAGACCGATGGTCACATGCCCATCGTGCCCGCAGGCATGCATGGCTTTTGTATGGGTAGAACAAAAACCTTCGGCCGCCGGGCGATGTCCTTCGCCTTTATCTTCTTCCACATCGTTGCAGTCCATGTCAAAGCGGAAAGCAACGGTCTTACCGGGTCTTCCCGTATCCAGAATGCCAACCACGCCGGTCTTGCCACCGGCCATCTTTTCCACCAGCGCCAGGTCTGCCCCTTCGGTAACGGCGCGTTTCATATACCGTTCCAGTTCCGCAGCGGAGGGACGGCCCATCATGGAAGCTTCCGCAACCACTTCAGCGCCAAAATGCACTTCATAGCCCAGCGCCTCCAATTCTTTAATGATCAGGGAAGCCGTACGGAATTCCGTCCAGCCTGTTTCAGGGTGGCTGTGCAGGTTACGCCGCCGGGCCACCAGTTCTTCTTTTAAGTTTTCTGCCTGTTTCCAAATTGTTTCCATAGTCTCCATTCTTTCCTTTTCCATTAACGCTTACTTTCAATACTCCTATTACAGGTTCCGCGTACCCGCACGGAACGGATACGCGGAAGCATATCATCTTTACACTATATACTGCTTTTTATGCCTGAATCAGAATGCCAGGAACATCATGCCGATAATCATGGCGAAAACCATGGGGATCGCATTGCGGCGGGTAACTTCCATGGGGCTGATGCCTGCGATACCGGCTACGATGATGGTTGCGCCGGCAATCGGGGACATGGTACGGCCCAGGGTGCCGCCCAAAGTAGCCATGGAGCCCATCTGCACGATGGACATACCGAAGTCTGCCGCATGGGGCGTAACCGCTTCGTTGAACGCAAAGGTCGCCGCATCGCCGGAACCGGTGATCAGACCCAGCAGGAAGGGACCTACGGATGCGCAGATCTTAACGATGGACGGGTTGTTAGTCATGGCAGCAATGAAGGCCTTGACCAGACCCATGGCATTCATACCGGCCACGAACACGCCTGCCGCCAGAATGATACCGATGATATCGCCGTAGGCTTTGCCCATGCCGTCAAAGAAAGACTTGGTCAGCGCCGCCGGGTTGGTCCGGGTCACGATGCAGGTCAGGATGGCGCCGATGACCATAGCCTGGGCTACCCCCATCTTGAACATGGGAACCATCTTGGTCGCGCCTAAAATCAGAATTGCGATGGGAACTACGGGCATCAGAGCGTAGAGCGGATTTACCTTAAATTCCGTATCCAGTTCCAACCCTTCTACCACATGACCTTTATTTTCCTTCAGGAAGTAAGCAATCGCAGTTAAAACCACAGCGCCAACAAGAAGAGAAGCGATATTGGCTTTGTAATGGAACGCGATGACGTCCATTACATTAACGCCGGCAATCTTCGCCACAAACGGGTTGTGGGCCAGACCGGGGTTCAGCATGGAGCCGTAGGTACCGCACTTAACCGCAGCCGCTGCCATAGCCGGGTGCACGCCGGCGCCCATCAGGATAGGAATGAAGATGGCGCCTGCCGCCGCCGCCGTGCCAGCCGCACTGGGCAGCGCCACGTTCACGGCATAGGTCCCGAAGATAACACCGGGAATCAGCAGCCAGTTTACTTTCAACAACAGTTTTGCCAGGGCGTTAATCAGGTGTTTATCACAGCCCGTAAAACGCATGGCCAACGCAAAACCCATACTGGAGCAGGCGGAAGAAATCATGCCGCTGCCCATGCCTTTGGCAAAGGCGTCCAGTGCTTTCATGGGAGCCCCCGAAGCCAGGCACATGACGATACCGGCACAAACCAGTACCATTCTGGCTTCATAGCGCTTCACCAGCAGGAACAGCGCCGCCAGAACAATAAGACAACCTAAGATTAACATAGTTTACCCCCCTTTTTGCCGGATGCAACCGAACCCAATCACCCGGCTAAACTTGTGGAAACGCGGATTAATCCAACCTGCATCTCCGAAATAATCAGGCACATCTGCCTTTATTATTACTTATTAGTATAGCACCAGGAAAATCTCTTCACAATATTTCGCGCTCAGAAATACTGTATACAAAATGAACAGCAACCAGATGTAAACAGCACAAATAAAGGAAAAACGGAAAAGCACAACGCCTTTCCGTTTCCTTAAAACTAAATGAAAATCTTCCCTTTTCCGTCCGCAATCTGAATGTTGGTTCCGTATTCTTTGGACAGATCCGCAATATCCGCCAGAATCTGTTCGCCATACTTCGCGTCGGCCAGTTCCGGACGTCCCCTGAGGCTTCTGCCGTTTTTAAAGCCCAGGCTCAGGGGCTGCAGATCCACTTCCCGGATCGCGCCGTCTGTCACCGTAAAGGAAGCCAGTGCTGACTCAAACACAAAATGATCGACTGCAAGGCCCCGGGTTCCGTTGGCGCTGCGGGCATCCAGGCCGTCAGCTACGGTGTTATCCGGTCCCAGGTCATACAGATCGTAAAACTCCGTGGGCTGGCGCTCCACCGAATCGTTCTGGAAAATGAAATCCCCCAGACTGTAGAATACGGGTTTATCTTTGTAAATCTCAATGCCGCGCCAGATATGAGGACCGTGTCCGATATAGGCCGTCGCCCCGGCATCAATACAAAGTTTTGCAAAATCGCGGCAGAAATCCGCCGGCCGGTTCTTCGCCATCCCTTTTCGTTCATGGCTGTGGTGGCTGACAAATACAAAATCCGCCTGCCGTTTCGCTTCTTCAATGGAACGGACAATCCGGTCCGCATCCTTTTTGTTCATGGTGGTGACGGTACCGGGCATCTCGCCGCGGGCCGTAGCTTCAAAGCGGATTTTCCCGATCAGGTAACCGCCGGTCAGCGGCTTATTGAACCCTTCTTTTTCCAGCAGCATGCGGTCGGCATTCACTTCGGTCTGATCGACGATTTTACGCAGGGTTTCCAGTTCTTTCGGTTTTACCTTGTGAACCGTCTGGTACCGCAGCACGTTGGCGCCGGGCCGTCCCAGCACATCCCGCCGAGGGTTGGAAGCCATCCCCCACTCGTTCATGGTAGAGGTCACGCCGATAATCGCCACACGGCCCTGGGGCAGATCCAGATATCGGGGCTGGGCCGCTTCTTCCAGATTGATCCCGCAGCCGGCGTGGACAACACCGGCAGCATCCAAATGCTTTTTGGTAGTTAAAATCCCGCCCAGATTCCAGTCGATGGTATGGTTATTGGCCCAGGTATAAAGGTTGAAGCCAAGATACTGCAGATCCTGCAGCACGGCCGGACGGGCGCAGGCCCAGGTACCGCCGCTGACCGGAGCCGGAAACACTTCAAAATCATGAAGCAGGATCTCAAAATTGGTAAACCGCACATCAAAACCTTCCAGATACTGTTTCAGCGCCGCCAGTTTTGCATCCCGGGGCAGCCGTTGCGTAATGAACGAATCCCCTGCCAGTACCATGGAAACCGTCTTTTTCATTATTTGCATAATGTTCCCCCCTTGTTACCACAATTCATAAAACCCTGTGCATCTTCGCTGTCATCCGCTTCAGGTCCGGATTCAAAAAATGCCCCGCACAGGCGAGGCATTTTCTTCATTCGTAAAATTCATTATCATCCGTTTTCTTTCATCGCTTTTTTATCCTGATACATGGCATGGTCCGCCCGCCGCAATACATCTTCCGGAGACGTATCGGACGGCTCGCATACAGCCAGCCCTTTCGCCACGGATACCCGGTTCCAGGCACGGGGTTCCTGCAGCGTCTTTGCCGCGAGACGGTTAAATAACTCAACCAGTTCTTCCCGGTGCTCGTAGTCTTCATTTTCCAGTAATACCAGGAACTCATCGCCGCCAATGCGGAACACGGGACTGTGATCGAATACCCTGCAGATCAGCTGGCAGCAGGCCAGCAGATATTCATCGCCGTGGTCGTGCCCATAGGTGTCATTGATTTCCTTCAGGTCGTTGGTATCCAGCATCAGCAGCGCAAATTTTGCATCCCCCATCTGCATTTGCCTTTCCAGCCGTTCCTTTTCCAGTTCGTAGGCGTTCTTGTTCTTTACATGGGTCAGTGGATCGCTGTACGCCTTATACCGCATACCGGAAATATATTTTTTAAGGTTCTGCACCGTAACGTCAAAGCTTCGGGTCAGAACCCCCACTTCATCGTGGGTGGGCCTGGGCAGCTCCACATCCAGATTGCCTTCGGCGATCTGTTCGGCAGCTTGCGACAGGGCCTTTAACGGCCTGGTGATCCGGGTAGATACAATCAGGTTAATAATGGCTGCCAGTAAGGCCATGACGATTGCCGTAATGGCAGTGATCCGGAACATCGAGTTCTGTGCAGCTTCTATTTCATTGGCCTCAACGGAAAGGAGCAGCACCATATCGTTCTGCAGCCGACTGAATACCAGCTTCTTTTCCTTACCCTTATTCATATAACTGTATGTTTTGGGCCGTCCGCCTCCCCCGTAATATTTCAGGTCATTGACTAATTCCTGCAGTTCCTTGCTGTAATCCAGAACGGTGGTTCCCGGATCATAGACAGGATGGTAATAGAATTTGCCTTCCCGGGACACCAGACTGGTATATCCCGTCTTGTAGGGACTGATAACGCTAACATCGTTCACAATCAGGCCGAAGTCCATATCCATGCCCACAACGCCGATGAACCGCCCATCCTTATACAACGGCGTCACATAGGATATCATATCCATGTCTATGTTTTTGTTATAATAGGGTTCCATCCAGATGGGCTTCCCGGCAGCTTTTGGTGCGTAAAACCAGCCCACATGTTCCACATCGTTCGGGTCGAAATCCAGTATCTTCGTCAGCGGTTGTTTGATGAACGTTTCCACCCGCTTCTTTTTTGTATAGAAAAAGCCGCCGTCTCCGGTTACTTCATCTGCCAGTTCCGGTGTAATGCGCAGATAATAGCAGACAACGCCCTTGCTATGGCGCACAATGTCGCCCATCAGCTTTTCCATCTCGGATACATACTGCCGACGCACCGCAGCATTGGAACGGATCACATCCACCGGTGGCATCCGGTCTGTTGCCTGATCCGCAAAAATTCCAATGGATCGCTGGATATCGGTAAACTCGTCATTCAGGAAACTTGATTCCTGCCGGCAGGTAAGCTGCAGGATCTCATCAGAATATTCTTTTTGGGAACGGGAAGTAAACCACAGGCCTGCCCCGCCCACGATAAACGTACAGAGAAATATGATTACCAAATTTAAAACGGTAAACTTTTGACGGATTGAATTCATGAAGCCGCCTCCGACTCTATGACAAAACACAGAAAAAATAACACCGCTCAAATCAACACGAGTCTCATTCTACCATTATTGAAGAAAGCGATAATGTTACAATATTTTATAAATTAATATTATTATAACATAAGCCCATGCATTACTCAAATAAAATCAATCTTTTGATTTAGTCAGACCGCCTGTCGTCTCAAAATACCACAAGACACATAACATCAGGCAAAGCCTTGGTCTGTTGCGTGACATAAAAAGCGCCGTTATACCAACAAAAAAGCCCGCCGCATTTCTGCAGCGGGCCGGGAGCCATGTATTATTTTTTACCTTTTTTAGCCGGTTTAGCGTTAACAGCTTCCTTGAAAGCTTTGCCTGCTTTGAAAGCGGGAACGGTAGAGGCGGCAATTTTGATGGGTTTGCCGTTCTGCGGGTTCTTGCCGGTACGGGCAGCGCGTTCGCGGGCTTCAAAAGTACCAAAGCCGATCATCTGTACTTTGCCTTTCTTGGCTACTTCAGCAACTACATTACCAACGATGGATTTCAGCACTGCTTCTACGCATTTTTTAGGCATGCTGGTTTCTGCAGCAACTGCTGCAACGAGTTCTTGTTTGTTCATAATTTACACTCCTTTTTATATAAAATTGAAAGTGCATAAGCACTGGACCACCAATATAATAACAGCATTTGTCAGGGTTTGCAAGAGTCAAAACGTAGTTTTTTCCAAAAAAGCCGAAATTTACAGACGTAAGATTAGGCAAACAGGCAAAAAACTAAGCAAACCATCCGTTATTCTTTATGTGTCAGTTTAACTACTGTCTCCACATGATGGGTCCGGCTGAACATATCGCAGGGCTGCACCCTGTCAATCGAAAAACCGTGTTCATGCAGATACGCCAGATCCCTTGCCAGGGTTGCGGGATTACAGGATACATACACCACTCGCTCCGGCTTCACCTTTACAATCGCGGCCAGCACCCGTTCCTCACAACCGGCCCGGGGCGGATCCAGAATCACCACATCCGGACGCAGCCCGCCGGAAGCAAGCTTCGGCATTTCCACCGCTGCATCGCCTAATAAAAAGTCTGCGTTTTCAATATGGTTGGCCTGGGCATTTTTCTTTGCATCCCGTATAGCGGAAGGAACGATTTCAATCCCCAGCGCCCGTTTTGCTTTCTGCGCCATGAACAGGGTGATGGTCCCTGTACCGCAATACAGATCGACTACCGTTTCCTTCCCTTTCAGATCCGCAAAATTCAGGGCCGTGTTATATAACTTTTCCGCCTGTTCGCTGTTCACCTGGAAAAACGACTGGGCAGAAATATTGAATTTCAGGGGACCGATCTTATCCTTTATTGTTGGGTTACCTGCAATCAACCGGGTTTTCTCGCCTAAGATCACATTGGTGCTTCGCTTATTTACATTCTGTACCACGCTTTTGACGCCGGGAATTTCGGTCTTCAGCATCTGCACCAGTTCTTTCAGATGGGGTACGGTATCCCGGGCCGTAACCAGGCAGACCATGATCTCCCCGGTGTGCACACCGACACGTCCCATGATGTGACGAACCATGCCGGTTCCTTTGTCCTCATCATAAGGAGTAATTTTATACAGCTTCATCCACTTCCGTACCACAGCAGCAATGGCATTGTTCTTTTTCTTCTGGATACAGCAGTCCGTAACGTCAATTACGTTGTGCGTATTTAACGCGAAGCAGCCGATTTGCAGTTTACCTCGTTTTCCCGAAACAGGAAACTGCATTTTATTCCGATAGTACAACGGCTGGTCCGAACCGATCGTTGGCGCAACGTGGATGTCGCGAAGATGCCCGATTCGTTCTAATGCTGCTTTCACCTGCTCCCGTTTTTCTTTCAGCTCCGCTTCGTAAGACAGATGCTGCAGCTGGCAGCCTCCGCAGACTTCGTAAACCGGGCAGACCGGTTCGACCCGGTCCGGAGAAGCCGTAATGATTTCCTGCAGTTTTCCGACTATGAAACTCTTTTTGATAAATGCAGCCGCAGCTCTTACCGTTTCACCGGGGAGGGCTCCAGGCACAAACACCGCAATATCCCGGTAACGTCCAACTCCTTCCCCTGCACTGCCCAGACCGGTAATCTCCAGTTCCATCTCCTGGCCCTTCTGCACAGAAAAAACTGACGCCGGTTTTGGGGAGATGTTTCTGCGTTTTTCTGACTGGTTCTTATTTGCTTTTTGATTACGATTTGCCTTTGTCATTATGTTCTTCCGCTTCTTTTCCATATAATCAGTTTAAACTTTGAGAATCGCTCCTGACCGGCAGGCAGCCGCCTCCTTTTAGGAGCACTACAAGTTTATGCCCCCCACGGTAACATGAAAAAAGTTGCGGACATACTATCCGCAACTCAATCATACCCTACTTGTTTTTATTTGTAAACACACAGCTGCCATCTAAGGTACTAAATGTTTAGAACAAACAATTCGCTGTCACCCTATAATTTTGCGCTGATCTTATCCGGTTTCCGGCCTTCCGCTTTCGCCATTTCCACTTCCCGCTTCTTGGCTTCCAGCTCTTCAATCTGGCATTCCGGGCAGATTCCCTGGAACACGATATTATGATTTTCCATGCGATAACCGGTCATCTGGGCAATTTTGTCATCCAGATCCTGGAAGTAATCCAAATCGTCCACATTCATGAACCGGTGACATTTCATGCACTGCACATGATAATGCTTGGTCAGCATATGGTCGTAACGGTCTGCGGAACTGGGTACGGAAACGCGCCGCAACAACCCGCTGTCTACCAGTGAATTCAGATTCCGGTACACGGTTCCCTTGCTGATATCCGGATAATCCAGAACAATACGGTTATACACTTCTTCTGCCGTAGGATGGTTGCTCAAGGAACGTACTGCAGAAATGACCAGCTGACGCTGAATAGTATTTCTCTTTTGCACAGTCACAGCCAAACCTCCAATCAAGACTAATTACTAAGAAGGCTACTTTTTACAAATCAAAAAAAACTATCTATTTTTACACTTCATAATTTCTTTTGTCATATTAAGTTTATCATATTTTTTGATTTTGTAAAGGGCTGTTCTCAATTTAGAGAAAATTTATTTAAGATTGTCTACTATTTTCAAGTCTGTTCAAGGTCCAAAAGGCCCGTATCGGCAGATTGGACGCACCCGGAGGCGACCAGATGAATTCCGCATCTTTCCGTTTATGATTCGGCATATGGATAAAGATGTCGTCCACTTCGTCCCCTTTACCGAAAAACTGGCTCTTTCCGGGAATATTCAGCAGTTCCGCCTTTCCGTCTGCAATCATCATCCCGGTACCGTGAAACTCACCGCCCCAGGGGTTGATTCCCAACTGTACCGGATGCTCGCCTGCCACGCTGTACAGGAGATGATAGATGACGCCATAGTTTCCATGATTCTGTGTCTCCTTGCCGGTCGTCCGGTCCGTGCCCATCAGAAAATAACTGTCTTCCGAATCCGCCATGCACAGCGCCTTTGCCTGATACCATTTCATCTGTAACGGCTTTTTGACAATATAAGTCAGATCCGCATGCTCATAGGTTCCCCGCAAGGGATGTTCATCCATGGGAAGTACGGCGGCTTGTTGCGAAAAATTCTCAATATCTTCTTTCGGATCGCACATCATAATTACAATCTCTACCGGATGGCTGGCATGAAAATCAAACATGCCGGTCAGCAATTGTTCCGGTTTCAGCCGGGCGCCTGCCTGTTTCACATTGCGCGCCTGTGACAGAACTTCCAGATATTCGCCCCGCGCCAAAGACGTCAGCGGCAGGTCAGTTGCTTTCCGGTAAAAACTGTAATCCGGCTGTTTTCCGTCGCCTTTGGCTTTCTTCCCACGCTTATCCCGCTTAACTGCAAGCTCCTCCTGTTTGCGGGCCTTATTCCAAAGATTTTTGTACTCGGTAAAGTAGCGCTTCTGTCCTTTGCGCGCGGAAATAAAATAATCCGTATCCGGATCGCCGATTCCCCTGCAGCCCCAGGTGATAGTTGTCCGCTGTTCAACAGGACGCATCAGTATGGCAAGCTTTCTGTTATTCTTCGTCCCGTTCACATGATGGAAAAAGACCCTGCCGTCCCCCTCCACGGTATCTTTATATAGAATTCCGTTCTCGTAAACCATTTCCGGACTGTCAGAAAACAACAGCGTCGGACCGCTTTGCAGTACCTTCACATCCACATCCTGATATTTCTCCGGCACCTTACGGTACCCTGCTTCTGCAGAACCGGGAGCCAAAAAGCCTCCCAACACACCGACACCTGCCAGGATCGCCGCAATGCGAGACGGCAGTTTAAAAACCGAAAACCAATTCATAGCTTCACTACCTCCTCCGGGAACAGAAACACGGATGGACGATACGGCCGTTCATCCGTGTAGCTGTAGATTTTAAAGCGCTGATTAATAACGTACATTGCCTGTCATTATAATGATGTTTAAGGAAACCGATCCATTACTTTTTCAGGCTGTTCTGATAATCTTCCATAAATTTCGCCAGCCCTTTGTCGGTCAGTTCATGTTTGATCAGCTCACGCAGAACCTTTGTCGGAATCGTGGCGATATCCGCCCCTGCCAGCATCATTCTGTCAACATGTTCCATGTTGCGCACGCTGGCGGCAATGATTTCTGTCTTAAACTGGTAATTGCGGAATACTTTCACCATATCTTCCACCAGTTTGGAACCATCCTGTCCGATATCGTCCAGACGTCCGATGAAGGGGCTCACATAGGATGCGCCGGCGCGGGCCGCCAGCAGCGCCTGACCCAGGCTGAACACCAGAGTTACATTTGTTTTGATCCCTTCCGCCGCCAGAATCTTGACTGCCTTCAGTCCTTCCGTGATACAGGGAATTTTTACCACCACATTCTCCGCAATTTTTACCAGTTCCCTGGCTTCCCTGACCATTCCTTCACAATCCTGGCTAATCACTTCGGCGCTGACAGGGCCGGGAATCAGCGCGCAGATTTCCGGAATCACTTCCGCCTGGGTGCGTCCCGATTTGGCGATCAAAGACGGATTGGTTGTCACGCCGTACACGATGCCCATATCCGCAAATTCCCTGATTTCTTCTACATTCGCTGTATCCATAAAAATCTTCATCGTTTACGCCTCTTTCTTTTTTATATTTATTATATATTTTATTATAAAAACTACTGATTCATTGTCTGCACGCTGACCGGCGCTTTTGTAAATGACCGACCGGAGTTTCCTTAAAACAAAGTCAGCTGGTCGTCATCCGTCGGCAGCATCAGATCCAGATCCGGCTTTTTCCGGTTTTGGTTTGTGACCCAGTTGCCGCATTTAGGACAGTTTAATTCCATATTTGGCAAAGCCCACGCCAGATGTGTCCCGCATCTGGGACAGATGAATTCCACCTGCATGTCCGGCCGTATTTCATTTTTCTTACGTTCTTCCGTTTTTTTCAAAAGTGCCTCCCGCTTTTGCCAGACGTCAACTGAACGAACATACTGCTCTCCTGGTTCATTACATATCCATCACAATTTGGATTTCCTTTCTTTTTTTATTATACAACACTTTCGATTCATGGTAAAATAAAAAAGGAAATTATAAGGAGACGAATTAATCAGCGTTTCCTTAACAAGCGCAACAGCAGAAGGAGGATGATTCCATGTTAGATTTAGCCAAAGAATTTTCCCAGTTAGGTTTTCTGGAAGAAACGGAAGAAGACACCGTCACCTATGTCATGGATTTTCCGGATGACGTATATGTTACCGTTACCGACGACAACGGCAGAACGCCGGTCCGGGCCAAGCAGAATCTGGTGCTGGCCTGCTACGACAGCGAAGGCCGTTACCGTTGGGGAAGCGAGTTCAAGACCTTTATGGAACTGCAAAAGATCTGTCAGGCTCAACCGGCAGGTTCACCGGAATTGTTGCAGGCACTGAAGGACGCATCCAAAACGCTGAAAGACGGTGAATAATTCCCTCCACACCCGGAAAGATCTTATAACTGCAAACAGAAAAGCTGTACGGAGTCTGTCAGCAAACCCGTACAGCTGTTTTTTTATTTACAATGCAACGACAGGATACACTTCACGTCGCTAATGGGATCCTCAACCATATCTGCTTTCAGTAAAAAGTCCTTTGTGTTTCCACCTGCCAGATTCATGGTAAATGTTGCTGAGAAGTCTTCTTTCTTCTTGATAGCATTCACACCAAGCCGGACGATCCTCTTCCTGTCCTTTTGGGCAATGCGCCGGATGAATTTGCCGGAATTCAGTTCCAGTTCCAGTTCCTCCCTGGATACCTGCATTTCCTGTTCCAGTCCCTGGGCCGCTACCCGGAACGAATAAATGCCATGGTTATATACCTGGAAAATGACGCATTCCGAAAGGAAACGGGAAAGCAGGTCCATATGCCGATTCAGGTTGGTCAGTTCCGTCACGTCCCGGGCTGAACCGTAAAAACGCATCCGTCCTTCCGCTTCATCCAGATAATAAAAGTGTATCCAGAAACGGGAATAGGTTCCGTCAACTCTGCCAAAACTCATGACGGCACTGGCCCCGTTCATCCTATCCAGCCGTGCCTTTTCCATCGTACTGTACATCAGCTTCCGGTCAGCAAATGGCATGAACCGCTGGATCTTATCCAGCCGCTCACTGAAGTCGGGAACGTCCACCGCTTCCTGGAATTTATGATTGAAGCGGATGATATCTACATCCTCTTTATCCCAGGAATAGATGGCCGCCGGTCCCAGGATATTGTTCAGCATGGCATCGCTGTACACCGCGTCATTCAAAAACTCCCGGACACGGAACTCCTCATTGGCAATAAAGACAAAGCCATTGTCGTCAACGTTAAAGGGGTTGGAAATCAAATCCTCAAAATCAGCGATCGTTAAGGGTTTATAAAAATAGTAACCCTGAATATACTGGCAGCCCAGGCTCTGGAGATACTCCTTCTGCCCCTGGTTCTCGACGCCTTCCACAATGACCGGCAGTCGCATGGATTTCGCCATATAGACGATGGATTCCAGGATATGGATCCCCTTTTCAATGGTATCTTCATCCATATGCAGGAAATGCGCATCCATCTTCAGCACGTCAATATTCAGTTCGAAAAGCATGTTCAGGGACGAATACCCGCTGCCGAAATCGTCCATCAGCACCATGAAACCGTTATTGCGGAGTTCCCGCACCACAGCCTGCATTTTTTCCGGATCGTCCGCACAGGCGGATTCGGTTATTTCAACCTTCAATGCCTTTTTGGGAAGTTGGTACTTCTCTACAAGGAACTGAATATACTCGGGTACATTAAACGTAAAGATATCGACCGCGGACACATTCACCGAAACGGGAACCAGAGGCAGGCCCCGTGTTTCACAGCTCTTCAGCCAGCGGCACACTTCTTCCCAGATAAACTTATCCAGGTCCGGGATGAAACCGTATTTTTCCAGTACGGGAACGAACACAAGCGGAGAAATCATCGTACCGTCCGGTTTTACCCACCGGGCCAGCGCTTCAGCGCCCACAATACTGGCTGTTGAAGCCCGGCACTGGGGCTGCAGGTAGAAAATAATCTCGTTATTTTTCAGCGCAGACTGGAAATCCGAAAGAATCTGGTAGTCAGACGCAATTTTAGTATACATGGAAGGGTCAAAGTACCGGATACGGTTTTTAAAATTCGTCTTGGCATTCCGCATGGCTAGGCTCGCCTCATCGTAGAGGCGCATCACCGTATCCTCTTCCTTGGAATAGCTGACGCCGATGGCAGGGAGGAATCCCACGGACACCCCGTAGCGCATAATGGCCCGGTGAAGATTATCAAACAATTCTTCCACCTGTAAACTTCCGGCAGGCAGGAACATGGAAAAGTCGTCGTTTCCCAGATATCCCGCCAGACCATTGGTTTCTTCGGCATCTTTACGAATGCCCGCCCCGATCCTGGCCAGCACCATATCCCCGGCCTCCCGGCCGTACCATTCGTTGAACATCTTGAACTGTTCAATATCAAATACCACCATCATCCATTTCTGTTCAGGATAGGCTTTCAGCAGTTCTTCCACAGAATGGAAATAATCCTTTTCCCGTTTCAGTCCGGTAAGCGGATCTAACAGGAGCGCGCTTGTCTCACGGGCGACCAGGGTCCGGCCTTCTTCCCTGTCTTTGATGTTCTGAATGTCAAAGATGTAGCATCGGATAATTCCCTTCGGCAGGCCGTGACGGGGTCCCGTAAGGAGAATGGAATCGACCCAGCGCCAGCCTTTTTTCATATCCGTGGCCCGGAAACAGAATTCAAACGTATCCCGCAGTTCTTCTTTCGCCAGCCGCTGCAACAGCGTATCCGGATTCATTACGTCCGCATACGGTCCGGCATCGTCCGGATGGATCAGATGATCTACGGCATACTGGTAAAACTCGCTGTATACGCCTTCTGTAACAGGCGCATAATATTTGTCAGCTACGTTATACACAAATCTATAGTGGTTTTCGTTTAAATCGATTTCTATCAGCTCATCATAAGAAGAGTGTTCCAGAAACTCCGATACAGAAACAGGCTTATTTCGGTTTTTGAAGAAGTCAAGCATGCCTTTCGACTGCATCCGGAACACCTCCTTTCCTGAACGTTACACTGATATTTTTATCTTAAAATCCAAATCTGACAGATATAGATACGATACATGGTTTTAATGATTCCCTGTCTTAATAGTTTATTATACTTTATAATGATAATTCTGGCAAGCTGTTTTATCTACATGGGTACCATCCATACTTTCTTCGCTGAACAGCATGAATCAAAAACTGCAATTATGGCTGCAGTTTCCAGTAAAACACAAAAATCCGCCGAACCCGAAGACCCGGCGGATGATTCTGCAACAGGATGACACTGTGGCTGTTTATTCTTCCATCAGGCCCAGGTGCTCAAACAGATGGAACAGCAGGCTTAACAGGATCGCTACCAGCGTGGCCAGCACCATTCCCTGTACCGTGATGGTACCAAAGGTCAGCTTGGCCCCGGAAAGGCCCACGATCATAACCACTGCCGTCATGGTCAGGTTGCGGGATTTGCTGTAGTCTACCTTCTGTTCAACCAGGAGACGGAATCCGGACGCGGCAATAACACCGAACAGCAGCATGCAGACGCCGCCCATAACCGGCCCCGGGATACCGTGGATCAGTTGGCTTAACTTGCCGATAAAGGATAACAGGATGGCAAACACCGCCGCGCCTCCGATGACCCAGACGCTGTAGACTTTGGTGATCGCCATGACGCCGATATTTTCACCGTAGGTCGTATTCGGCGTCGCACCGAACAGGCCGGACAAAATGTTGGAGCAGCCGTCCGCAAACAGGGAACGGTCCAGACCGGGTTCCTTCATCAGGTCGCGGCCTACGATATTACCGGTAACCATCAGGTGCCCGATGTGTTCGGTCAGAACCACCAGCGCCGCCGGGGCAATAATCGCAATGGCGTCCAGATTAAAGGTCGGTGTGGAAAACTGCGGAACGGCGAACCATGGCGCATTGATCACAGGCGTCATGTCCACCATACCCAGGAAAAAGGCAAGTACATAGCCGCAGACAACCCCGAACAGGATCGGGATGATGGCCATAAAGCCTTTGAATGCAACGGATCCGATGACGGTGACCAGCAAGGTGAATACGGAAACCATCACATTGTTCATTTCAATTTTATCCCCTACCAGCCCGGCCATGGAAGCCGCGGTCGGCGCCAGCTCAAGGCCGATGATGGAAACAATGGCCCCCATCGCGGCCGGAGGGAAAATGAAGTCGATCCATTTTGTTCCCATCATCTTAACAATAAATGAGAACAGGACGAACAACAGACCGAATACGATGAAACCGGACTGGGCATCCGAATAGGGATGGGTCGCCATGATCAGAAGCACAGGAGAAATGAAGGCAAAGCTGGAACCCAGATACGAGGGAATCTTGCCTTTCGTAAGAAAGATATAAAGCAATGTGCCAACGCCATTCATGAACAGGCAGGTGTTGGGGTTTAACTTAAACAGGAACGGCACCAGTACCGTGGCTCCGAACATGGCAAACAAATGCTGCAGGCTCAGCGGAATATTCATCAACAGCGGTACGCGTTCTTCAACCTGGATAACTTTATGAGACATGATTTTTCCTCCTGTTTCTTTTCATAAAAAACGGCTGCCTTTTTATAGACAGCCGTTTCAGTTTCAATTCATCTTCCCAGCCAGGAAGTTTTCCTGGCAACCTGTTTTTCAACCTCTACCCGGGCAGGCGCATACATCATGATGGTATCGCTGACCTTGGAAATGCTGGCATTTACAATGTAGCTGACGCCGCACATATAATCAAAGATCCGGTTGCGGGTCTCTTTATCCACTTCCGTAAAATTCACCATGACCGCGCAGCCTTCAATCAGCTTATCCGCGTAGGAAACAGCGTCTTCATAGGTATGAGGGGTGCGCACCAGAATGTCCAATTCGCCCGGCCGTACAACATACGGACCCGTATAGATATCTATCGGTTCTTCATTGCTGAACAGTTTCATTGCAGAATTCTTAAAATCCATCATGCATGAGCCTCCATCCGGTTTGAGTAAAAGACAAAACTCCTCTTTACATTGTAGCAGATTTACAAAAAAACACAACTGTTTTTCTTTAAAAAATGCCAAAAAAGCAAGATTTTTTCATATTTCCTGTCTGAAATGCCGAAAATTTAGGAATGAAAGGATGCTTTTTTACCAAAATAGGAACGCTGAGCCGCTTTATTTTTCAGCAGCCGCTGCATTTTTTGCCCGTCCGCGCATACGACCCCGCTCTACACGGTCCAAAACCCGTTTGCGCATACGGATGCTTTTCGGCGTCACTTCTACCAGTTCGTCGTCATTGATATGCTCCAGCGCCTGTTCCAGCGAGAAGAAAATGGGAGGAATCAGGCGGATGGCGTCGTCGCTGCCGGAAGCGCGCATGTTGGACACGTGTTTCTTCTTGCAGGGATTGACGTCCATATCATCTTCGCGGGAGTTTTCGCCGATGACTTCTCCCTGATAAACATTCTGACCCGGTACAATATACATGATGCCCCGTTCCTGGCAGTTCCCGATACCGTACGCACAGGTCTCGCCGTTTTCAAAAGCCACCAGACTGCCCCGGGTGCGTCCGGGAATGGGTCCTTTGTAATAATCATACCCGGCATACACATGGTTCATGACGCCGTTGCCTTTGGTATCGGTAAGGAACTGGTTACGGAACCCGATGAGCCCTCTGGCGGGAATCTTAAACTCCAGCCGCATGTAGCCGGCCATTTCATGCATGTTTACCAGCTCGGCCTTGCGGGTTCCCAGGTCTTCCATGACAACGCCCATGAAATCCTGCGGCACATCAATGGTCAGCGCTTCCATGGGTTCCATGGTATGTCCGTCTTTATCTTTGCGCAGGATGACCTTCGGCTTGCCAACCTGCATTTCAAAGCCTTCCCGGCGCATCGTCTCAATCAAAATGGACAGATGCAGTTCGCCGCGGCCTTTTACGATAAATGTGTCGGTGTTCTCTGTTTCCTCCACGCGCATGGCCACGTTGGTCTGAATCTCTTTCATCAGACGATCCCGCAGATGGCGGCTGGTTACATACTCGCCCTCTTTGCCGGCAAAGGGACTGTCATTCACTAAAAACTCCATGGAAAGGGTCGGTTCGTCAATTTTAATACCGGCCAGCGCTTCCGGCTGTTCCGGATCTGCAATGGTATCGCCGATCTCCACATTGCTCAGACCGATCAGCGCTACAATGTCACCGGCCTTAACTTCTGCCGTCTCTACACGTTTCAGTCCCTGATAGGTATACAGGCGTCCGATCTTTTCAATGGAAACCTTATCCTCATGCATCAGTGCGATCTGCTGCCCGTTCTTAATCGTGCCCCGGACGACACGGCCTACCACGATACGACCTACATAGGAGTCATAGTCCAGTGTGTTGGCCAGCATCTGCAAGGGCTGGTCCGGTTCCACATCCGGCGCCGGAATCGTGTCCAGAATCACCTGGAACAGCGGTTCCAGATTATCGCTGGCGTCTTCCATGGATAATTTGGCAAAGCCGGAACGGGCTGAAGCGTAGACAACCGGGAATTCCAGCTGCTCATCGTCGGCATCCAGTTCAATAAACAGGTCCAGCACTTCATCAACGACTTCCGTAGCACGCTGGTCCGGACGGTCGATTTTATTGATAACCACAATCGGTTTCAGATGTTTTTCCAGCGCCTTGCGCAGCACATACTTTGTCTGAGGCATAGGACCTTCGTAGGCGTCAACCAGCAGCAGCACGCCGTCCACCATGGTGAGCACCCGTTCTACTTCTCCGCCAAAGTCTGCATGGCCCGGCGTATCCAGAATATTGATTTTCGTTCCGTTATGCATAACGGAAGTATTTTTAGACAAAATTGTAATACCGCGTTCCCTCTCCAGGTCATTGGAGTCCATCACGCGTTCCGCAACCTTTTCGTTTGCGCGGAAAATGTGGCTCTGCTTCAGCATCGCATCTACTAACGTCGTTTTACCATGATCGACGTGGGCGATGATGGCAATGTTCCGGATATCGTTTCTGATCATTCTTCCGTGTCCTCTCTAAATTAAAATAAACCCAATCGCACGCACAATACACATCACGCTGAACTGATCGCCCGCGTTCTGCCGCACACCGTCTGTACATAAAATGCAGCTAATGTCCGCGCCCTGCATGCTTACCCCGGGATTTTGCAACAAAAGAATGAGGATGCTTATAAGAGCATCCTCGTCTATGACTTTACTATTATATTCGTTTTGTTTTTCACTGTCAACCGAAAACCTTTGAATTCATCTTCACCAGACCGGAATTACCATTCCCATCCCGTCTTCTTTCACGACGCCCTATTTCACCACACTGGGAAGCCAGGTTGCCAGTCCGGGGACGAAGCAGAGGATGAGCATTTCAATGCCCATAACAACTGCATAAGGAATGACGCCCTTTACGATCTGGGTCATCTTGCTGTCGGGACTGACGCCCTGCAGCACAAACAGGTTCATGCCGACAGGCGGCGTAATCAGCGCCATTTCCATGTTAATCTGCAGGATCACGTTGAACCAGATGGGGTCAAAGCCCAGCTGCAGAATGATGGGATACAGGATGGGAACCGTAATAAAGATGATGGAAACGGTTTCCAGGATGCAGCCCAAAAACAGCAGCAGGCAGTTGATCATGATGAAGAAGATCCAACGGCTGAACTGCATTTCCGTAACCATCAGGGTCAGGGCCTGGGGCACCTGCAGGATCGTCAGTACGAAACCGAACAGGGTGGCGCCGATCATGATGCAGAAGATCATGGAAGAGGTCTTTACCGTACCCAGCAGGATATTCGGCAAATGCTTCAGGCTCAGGGTCTTGTAAATGCAGAACGTAATAAAAAGGGAATACACCGTTCCCACAGCCGCCGCTTCCGTCGGCGTGAACGCGCCGGTATAGATGCCGCCCACGACAATGACCGGCAGCATCAGGCCCCAGATGGAGCTTTTCAGCGCATCCATCCGTTCCGCCCAGGACGCTTTCGGTTCCAGCGGCAGGTTACGGGATTTGTAAACCACCACGCCAATGAAGAAAATCGTCAGCATAAAGCCGGGAACTACACCGGACATGAACAGCTGGCCGATAGACTCTCCGGTGATGGCCCCGTAGAGGATCATGGGGATGGAAGGCGGGATCAGGATGCCCAGGGTACCGCCGGCCGCCACTGCGCCCAGTACCACGGTCCGTTCATAATTCCGTTTCAGCATTTCCGGAATGGCAATGGCGCCGATGGTAACCGCACAGGCCGCGGATGAGCCTGTGATAGCGGCAAAAATACCGCAGGCCACGATGGTCGCCGCTCCTAAACCGCCGGGCAGATGCCGCAGCCATTTGTTGCCCAGTTCGAACAGATCGTTTCCCACTTTGCCTTCCAGCAGGATTTGGCTCATCAGGACGTACAACGGCACAGCACAGAGTACAAAATCATCCAGAGATTTATAAGCCAGCAGCGGGATCTGGTTCAGGGTGCCGTCCCCTCCCATGAAGAGAAGCATTCCTACCAGACCGCCCGTTCCCAGGGCAAAGCCTACCGGCAGACCGGTGGCCAGAAGTACCAGCAGCATCACGGTGAACAAAATAATCATTTTGCCACCTCCCCTGCCGCCGCAGCCGGATCATAGTCCGGGTCGCCCAGTTTCACCAGGTTTTCCAGGAACGTCCGGATAAAATGCAGGAACATGAGGCCAAACCCGATGGGCAGCGAAGACTGCGGGATCCACAACGGGGTACGCAGCGTGGTAGGCGCGATCATACCATGTTCCAGCGACATGGCTACCATACCGATGGCGTAAATCGTTACGACGCCGCAGAAAACCATACCAATGAACGAAGTGAGCACGCTCAATATTTCATTGGTCCGCTTGCTTAAATGGGACAGCAGGATATCCACTTTTATGTGCTTATTGGCCACAAACGTTACCGCCATGCCCAAAAAGCCCGCAATGGTCACACAGTAGGTGGAGATTTCCACTACCCACTCCGTGGGACTGTTGAACATACCCCTCATAATCACTTCATAAACTACAGAAAAGGCGGGAATGAACAGCAGCAGTCCGGCAATAATGCCCACCACCCGGGTCAGTCCCATTAAGAATTTCCTGTAAACTGCTAAAAAACTTTTCACGACAGTCTCCCGTTTGTTTTATCATATTTGTATTGCGATACCGCCGGCTGTACACCATTACAACCGGCGGTAAAAGTCAGCCTGTATAAACTATGGAATGTTTCCCCGTCTTCCATTCAGACAGAGGCAGTCTTTTTACACTGTCAGACTACCGTTATTTCGTGCACATTTCCAGAATCTTTTTGCCCTGTTCGCCGGCATGTTTGGTAAAGATATCCCATACCGGTTTGGTGGCCTCCTGCCAGGCTTTGATTTCGTTTTCAGGCACTACATAAATTTCCATGCCTTTTGCTTTTAGGTCTTCCAGACCCTTCAGGTCTTCTGCCTTGGCATTCTTGCGCAGGATATCCCGGACTTCTTTGGCAGCTTCCATGAAAGCTTTCTGCTGTGTTTCGTTCATTTTGGCAAAGGATTTGTCGTTCATAGCTACGACGAATTCCGGAGATGCATGGTTGGTAACCGTCAGGAATTTGGTCACTTCATACATCTTGCGGTCGCGCATGGCCGGAGCGCCGGAGGACTGTCCGTCAATGGTACCGCGCTGTAAAGCCATATATACTTCGCCGGCGCCCATGGTTACCGGGGAAGCGCCTAACGCTTTAATGGTTTCAGAAGCCAGTTCGCTGTAGCCGCGGATCTTCAGGCCTTTGAAATCTTCCGGTTTTTTGATGGGTTTCTTGTTATTGGCATACTGTACGAAACCGTAGTCAGCCCAGTAAACAACCTTCACGTGTTTTTTGGCCATTTCCTCTTCCAGAATTTTGCCCATGCCGCCGTCGATGGCGCTGTCAACTTTTTCATAGCCCGGGAATACGAAAGGAACGTCAAACACTTCCATGGCCGGAATGATGGTTGCCCAACGGCCTACCGTGTTCAGGCCCATATCCACGCCGCCGGTCATGATGGCGTCGTTCATGGTCTTATCATTGTACAGCTGGCCGGCCGGGAAAGAGGTAATGACGACCTCGCCCTTTGTTTTATCTTTTACCTTGGCAATAAAGGTTTCCACACCTTTCGCTACCGGATGGTTAGCCGGCAACGCATAGGCTAATTTATATTCAACCTTTTTGCCTGCCG
This sequence comes from uncultured Selenomonadales bacterium, assembly GCA_900315925.1. Lineage (GTDB taxonomy): Bacteria > Bacillota > Negativicutes > Acidaminococcales > Acidaminococcaceae > Succiniclasticum. The sequence goes on from ONAV01000007.1 coordinate 51,489, forward strand.
CCGGAGCCGCTGGCTTTTTATCTCCGCCGCCTCCGCAGCCTGCCATACAGATCGTTGCCAATGCCAATGAAGCTACTGCCGCCGCTTTAAACCATTTTACAGATTTCATACTTTTCTCCTCCACTCCTCATTATTTAATATAAATAAAAAAATAAAGAAACACTGAGTAACAGGACCGCTGGACCCCTAATCAAAAAACAACGAGACCGCAAACGCTGCCAAAATAAAAACCCCTGTCGGAAAACTCCGGCAGGGGCGTTGTTCACGCGGTACCACCCTACATTATACTCCTGGCCTGTAACGCCGCCGCAGCGCTTTACCCTAACGCCTGAAACCGTTCAGATAAAGAGTTCCCAGGTGAGAAGTTTTACTGCTTCCACCGGCTTTCACCAGCCGCCGGCTCTCTGAAGTCCGCTCCTAAAACCATTCCTGTTCATAACTTCTGTTTGAAATTAAGTCAAGTATAGCAAGGCAGTTTTCAAATGTCAATCATTTTTTCACATTTTGTTTACATTTCTACGAAAATTAGAGATGTTTGTCCTCCGTGTGCGAACGATTAGCAAATACACTACAGGTTGCCCAACATCTCGTCCATATAGCGGCGTACCTTTTCCAGCTTCTTCCGCATCTGGTCTGCTTTGGCACTGTCGCGCAGGGCAATCTGCTCCATCTTGTTCCGGTACTGCATATAATTCCGCTCTATCGCAGTAATCGAATCCTGCAGTTCCGCAACTTCCGGCAGCGTTTCCACTTCAGGCGCCGCTTCAATCACATAATCCGCTCCGTCTATGGCCACGCTGTCACCGTATTTGGGAATATAGACCGCCGTTCCCATCTGCATCTGCAAATCTTTGGACAGTTCGCTGGCTGCATCAAACTCCCCGTGGGTCACGAAGAAAATTCTGGGTTTCTGCGGCATTTTCTTATACCAGTCTATGAGCTGTTCCTTGTCAGCGTGAGCCGAAAATCCGGTCATATTGACAATCTCCGCAGCCACATGGATCGTCTCGCCCATAATTTTAACCTTTTTAACTCCGTCAATCAGGTTCCGTCCCATGGTTCCTTCGGCCTGATACCCCGCAAAGACAACCGTACACTCCGGACGCCACAGATTATGCTTCAGATGATGCAGGATACGTCCCGCGTCCGCCATGCCGCTGGCAGATAAAATAATCTTCGACCCTTCGATGCCGTTGATCATACGCGATTCCTCCGGCGTCGGCGTAAAATGCACATTCTTCATGGCAAAGAGCCGGTCTCCCTGAAATTCCACAAGCGCCCGGGTCTCTTCGTCATATTCCTCTTTATTGGCCAGGGTGATCCCTGTAGCTTTTGTCGCCAGCGGACTGTCAACATAAATCGGCACATCCGGGATTTTCCCTTCCTGTGTCAGCTTCTGGAAATAATACAGCAATACCTGGGTACGCCCCACCGCAAACGCAGGGATAACTACATTACCGCCCCGTTCTACGGTTTCATTGATGATTCTCGCCAGTTCTTCTTCTTTGTCATAGGCTTTATGTTTCCGGTTCCCGTAGGTGGATTCCGTAATAATGAAATCCGCGCCCGACAGGACGGAAGGATCTTCCACGATAGGCTGTTTCGGCTGTCCCACGTCGCCGGAAAAGATCATCGTCGTCTTTTTCCCATTCTCTTCAATGACCAGATACACGGTAGCGCTGCCCAGGATATGGCCGGCCACCCGGAGCTTTGCCGTCACGCCCGGAATCACCTCAAAGGTCTCCTCAAAATTGTGCACGTAAAAATGCTGCAGTGCAATATAGGCATCGTCTATGGTAAACAGGGGTTCCACCTGGGATTTCCCCGCCCGCAGGCCCTTACGGTTGGCAAACTCCGCATCGGATTCCTGGATATGGGCGCTGTCCGGCAACAGGATCGTGCACAACTGCTGTGTGGATTTTGTGCAGTGAACGCGGCCTTTAAAGCCTTCCTTTACCAGCCGGGGAATCAATCCGCTGTGGTCCACATGGGCATGGGTCAGTACCATCGCGTCGATTTCCGCCGGATTAAAGGCAAACGGTCTTTCATTAAACGCTTTGATAGATTTCGAGCCCTGGAACATGCCGCAGTCCACCAGCATCTTTTTGCCGTTGACTTCCAGTAAATAACAGGATCCTGTTACAGTCCGCGCCGCGCCTAAAAAAGTCAGCTTCATAAATACAACCTCCTGAACAGCATATCGTTAAACGGTTTTCTCTTAAACGATCCCTAGGCAAACAGGCAGTTTGCCTTCATTAGACTATTCTAATATATTTTATTCTCTGTTCTCTCTGTTTTTCCTGCAAAATTACCTGCGTGTATCCGGTTAATTTCGGAAAAAATCTGTGAACTGTTTCCACCAGCCCGACTCACAACAGTAACTGCACTTTCCGCAGTTTTCCATGCGCGTTTCCCCAAAATAGCGCAAAATATAGTTACGCAGACATCCGTCATGATGACAGTAATCCCACATGGACGCAAGGAGCTGCAACGCCCCTTCCGGTTTTTCCTGCTGCTGCGCCAGAGCCTTACCGATTCGCAGGTCTTCTCCGCTGTAGAACAGGGTGCAGCGCGCATCCGCCCCGTTACGGCCCGCCCTCCCCGCTTCCTGATAATACTCTTCCAGGCTCTGGGGCATATTGTAATTGATGACGAAAGAAATATCAGACTTGTCAACACCCATACCAAACGCACTGGTAGCAACAATAATCTGCACCTGACCGTTTATAAAGGCAGCCTGTGTTACCGTCCGTTCTCCCACAGACAGTCCGGCATGATAGCGGGCAGCGCTGTATCCGTGCTGCCGCAGCAACCGGAAACACCGTTCCACATGCCGATGGGTAGAACAGTACACGATGCCGCTTTTTCCTTTTACCTTCTCCAATTCATCCAGCAGCGCCCTGTCTTTATCAGCCGGGGACTTTTTTACAAAAAACAAATTGGGACGGTCAAAGCTGCGGAGGATCACCGCCGGATCCGCAAGCCCAAGACTGTTGATGATATCCTGCCGCACCCGGGGCGTAGCTGTGGCGGTAAAGGCTGCATATAAAGGACGCTTCGGCAGCTGTTCTACGAACGCCCGGATCTGCAGGTAAGAAGGTCGGAAATCATGTCCCCACTGGGAGACGCAATGGGCTTCATCCACTACCACAAAAACCGGCGGATTCTTTAAGGCAAAGCGGATAAACCATTCATTCTGCAGCCGTTCCGGAGAAAGGTAGAGCAGTTTATAAACACCGGTATGAATATCATACATGACTTCATTGTAAGTATGCTTACTCATACCGCTGTTGATACAGACAGCCGGTATGTTGTTCGCCTGCAGATGGGCCACCTGGTCTTCCATCAGGGAAATGAGAGGTGAAATAACATAGGTCAGTCCTGTCTTCATCAGGGCGGGTACCTGGAAACACACGGATTTTCCCGCGCCGGTTGGCAATATGGCCAGGCAGTCCCTGCCGCTGAGAATCGTATCCACCACTTCCCGCTGCCCGGGGCGGAAGCTGTCATAGCCAAACCATGCTTTTAGTATTTTTTCCGGTTGCAAATAAGCACCCCCTGTAATAATCAAAATATAAAAATGAAAAAAGAGAATATAGTGACTGGTAAGGCGTAAGCAAAACATCGTGAGTGTTTGCGAAATTTCATGAGGTGAAATTTGCCGTCGTGGCGAGACTGTCTGAGGGTGAAGCCCGAGTTTCGAAGCCACAGGCAAATGAACCCATGAAATAGCAAACACGAACGGTTTTGCGTCGCCTTATCGGTT
>ONAV01000072.1 GCA_900315925.1 uncultured Selenomonadales bacterium
CTTTACAACCTTAGCAACTTTCTTTGCCATGTTTCTTACACCTCCTTATCATTCAATTTCTTCCACTTGGGTATAATCAATATCAACAGGAGTTTCGCGACCAAACATGTCCACAAGGACCTTCAGTTTACCGCGTTCTCTGTCAATTGCCGAAACAACGCCTTCAAAGCTGGCAAACGGGCCTGTTTTTAAGCGGACTCTCTGTTGTAATTGCAAATTAATCTGAGGCTTCGCCTTCGGCTGGGAATCAGAACCTTCTTCTTCCTGAAGCCCCTGACCATTAATACTGCCGGTCATAATCCGTTTGACTTCTTCATCCGACAGCGGAACCGGCTGCTTATTGTCAGGACCTACAAACCCTGTTACGCCGGGAGTATTTCTGACGACATACCAGGTTCGGTCATCAATAATCATCTCAACCAGCACATAACCCGGAAAAACCTTACGGGTTACGATCCGCTTGGTGCCATTTTCATCAGCTACGACTTCATTCTCCATCGGAATCATGATATGGAAGATCCTGTCGCTCATCCCCAGAGAATGAACCTTACGTTCCAGATTTGCGCTGACCTTATTCTCATAACCGGAATAAGTATGGATGACATACCAATGCCGTTTTCCTTTTTCCAGCGTTTCAGCATTTTTGTTTTCGTCCATTTTTTCAGCGGGAGTAAACTCCCTTCCTCCTTATACCTCTTACCGTAAGATGGTTCTGATCAGAACAGAGAAGAACGTATCGGCTACCCAGATACATACCGCCACCAATACTACCGCAATCAATACTACAATAGTATTCATGAACAGTTCCTGTTTCGTCGGCCATGTAACCTTTTGCAGCTCTGCCTTTGAATCCTTTATGAATCCCGTAACCTTTCCCACCGTACTTATTTCATTGGTTGAAGTAGTTTCCGGAACGGTCATTATTTCACATCCTTGCTATCCAGACACCGCCAAATCAAGAATTATTTGGTTTCTTTATGAGTTGTATGCTTTTTGCAGAACTTGCAATACTTTTTAATCTCGATACGGTCGGGATCATTCTTTTTGTTTTTGTTGGTCTGATAATTTCTCTGTTTGCATTCCGTGCAGGCCAAAGTAATTAACGTACGCATTCTTGCCACCTCTTTCCAACTATAAAAATACAGCAAACTAAATTGTCACTGAATGATAATACCACAGTTACCTTTTTCTGTCAATAAATTTACAGATTTTAAAAATAAATAATACAGAATCAGTCAATTTTCTGATTCTGTACCTGCCCCACACACATAGTAAATACTCTTTTAAACTCTGCCTTTACTTTTTTTCCCTTCCTTCGACAATTAAAAAGCTCACACAAGATTACCTGTATGAGCCTCTTTTCTGATTTGGTGGCGGCACACGGATTTGAACCGCGGACACAGCGGGTATGAACCGCTTGCTCTAGCCAACTGAGCTATGCCGCCATATAATGGAGCTGATGACCAGGATTGAACTGGTGACCTCATCCTTACCAAGGATGCGCTCTACCATCTGAGCTACATCAGCATCATTAACAATAATATGGTTGCGGGGGCCGGATTTGAACCAGCGACCTTCGGGTTATGAGCCCGACGAGCTACCAACTGCTCCACCCCGCGATAAAATAAATGGTGGAGAGGGTTGGATTCGAACCAACGAAGCGAAACGCGGCAGATTTACAGTCTGCTCCCTTTAGCCACTCGGGAACCTCTCCATTAAAATCTTCTGGAGCTGACACATGATTTCAGTGACAGTAAGTATAATACATGAAATGGAAGAGTTTGTCAACTGTTTTTTATAAGTTTCTTGCAAATTTCTCAAAAACAGGACGCATCTCGTCAAACAGATGCGTCCTGAAGCCATTTAAGATTCATCGCCAAAGCAAATTCCGATGTCTCTTGCCGCTTTGACAATTTCATTATCCACCGTAACAGACCTGGGTTTTCTTCCGGCATCCTGCAACGGAACCGTTACAATGGAATCATTATGCAGGGAAACCATAACGTCATAATTCCCTGCAATACATGCCTCAATCGCCGCCACCCCGTACCGGGTACATAACACCCGGTCAAAGGCCGTCGGGGAACCGCCTCTCTGCAGATAGCCCAATACTGTGCAGCGGGCTTCAATTCCGGTCAGCTCCTCCAGCTGCTGTGCCAGCTTATTCCCAACGCCGCCTAACCGGATCGGCTCAAAGCTGTCCTTTACAATGCGGGCCACTGTCATTTCCCCGCCTTCCGGTTTCGCGCCTTCCGCCACAACAACAATGCTGAACATCTTGCCTTCCTGCTGGCGTTTCAGTATCTTCTTGGCAACCGCATCCAGGTGATAGGGAATTTCCGGAATCAAAATAACATCCGCACCGCCCGCCACACCGGAGTGCAGGGCAATCCATCCCGCATACCGGCCCATGACTTCCAGAATCATGATCCGATGATGCGATTCCGCTGTACTGTGCAGCCGGTCAACCGCTTCTGTCGCCACGGCCATAGCCGTATCAAATCCGAAAGTCCGTTCCGTGCAGGGCAAATCGTTATCTATCGTTTTGGGCACCCCGATCACCTTGACGCCGCAGTCCCGGGAAAGCTGTGCTCCGATAGCCAGGCTGCCATCCCCGCCGATCACGATCAGGGTTTCTATCCCGCGTTTTGACAGATTTTTTACAATCGTTTCGCTTTCGTCCGTATAAGTAACCGAACCATCCGGTTCCACGTGTGCAAATTTAAACGGATTGTCACGGTTGGTCGTACCCAAAACCGTACCGCCCCGCGGCAAAATACCGGATACATCATCATAGGTCAGGAGTTTCATCCGGTTCTTTATCAGGCCGTTAAAACCATTTTCAATACCATAAATCTGATATCCGTGCCCTAACGCAGCCTTGACTACCGCGTTCAGGACAGCATTTAATCCCGGGCAGTCGCCGCCCCCGGTCAGAACGGCTAATGTCCCTTTTACATTTATCATTTGTCCCCTCAAGTATCAATCAACATTCCAAATCGTAAAACCATCCTGCGGAATCCGGATAGACTCGGTCCCGTCAAATTTATCATAACACAGCATGCCATCTTTCACATATCCGGGCCAGGCCGCAACCAGAACAAATTTCTGTCCCAGCTCTTTAAGCAGCGAAGCCACATCCAAGTTGAATACCGGCACAAACAAAGTCTGTAAACGATCTAATAAGATAACCTCTGAATTATAACTGGCAAGCGCTTCTCCCATCATGGCCGGTGCTTTTTCATTCCGTTCTTCTTTCGGAACAGCCAAAAACTCTTCGCTGATCAGCAAACGACAATCTACATAATCCCATTTCTTGTCTTCGGCCGCTTCGCGTAAAACCTTGCTTTTACCGCTGCCGGGCTTACCAGTTACAAAAATTACTCCCTTGGATTCTTTTGCCGCCTCAACAATCTTTACAAATTCTTCTGTCTGACTCATTTTAATTACCTCCTAAATCTGTTAGCAGATCCTATTTAAAAATGCCGGAACAATTAATTTCTATAACAATATCAATTCGCTGTTTCCGGATAAAATCCTTTAGCGCTACTTATATTTTATACTATTCTTCACTTCAATACAACAGTTTGTTTCACATTTATCAATTTCATTCACTTCTGCGGTTTCTTTTTTCTTTCCCGCTTGCGGGATTCTATCGAAAGGATACAGGAACACACCGTCTGTATTTCCGAATCCCCCATATGGGCCTCTTTATATTTTTCCACCTTCCTTTTAACACGCTGCAGTGCATTGTCGATAGACTTAATATGCCGATGCAGTTCTCTGGCCGTTTCCTGATAGGACTTGCCGTCCAGATAATTCATGAACACTTCCCACTCCAAATCGCTGAGAATCATGTTCATCTTATTCTTAATTTCGATAAACTCTTCCCGCCGGATGATCATCTCTTCCGGATTTACCACTTTTGTCCTGCTGGAGATTACGTCCAGCAGCGTACGATCCGAATCCTGTTCATAAATCGGTTTATTTAAAGAAACATAAGAATTCAACGGAATATGCTTTTGCCGGGTTGCTGTTTTAATAGCCGTAATAATCTGGCGGGTCACACACAATTCCGCAAAAGAACGGAACGAAGTCTGCTTATCCTGTCGAAAGTCACGGATTGCTTTGTATAAGCCTATCATTCCTTCCTGAATGATATCTTCCCGTTCCGCTCCGATCAGAAAATAGCTTCTTGCCTTTCCACGCACAAAATTACGATACTTATGCAGCAGATATTCCTGCGCCAGCACATTGTTCTCCGTATTGGCCAGCCCAACAATATCTTCATCCGGCATATCAGCAAATCTGGCATAGGGATCGCCGGTTCTCCCGTTCATCTATATTCCACCTTCCAGTAATGTCAATCTGTTTTCCTCCAGCCAGGCAACCGGTTAAGGATACCTTATTATACACGACGAGCTGTGATAACGTCAACAGCGCAGAAATACGGACATCTCAGGTCCTGAAAAGATTTCGCTCCTTCTTATCCCCGCCTCAGTTTCTCCAGGTACAACGCCACCTCGTCGTCAATACGTCCGCCCAGCTCCCGCCGGCCTGTGCTCCCCGGCAGTTTGTCTATTCTTTCCTCTATTTCCTTTTTTGTCTTATAATAAATTTCCCGGAATTCACGGGCCGAAATGCGGTATGCCCCGGAACCGAGCACACTGTCCTGTTCTGCTTTATCGCTGGTCACGACAAAGACCTTGATCCCCTTTTTGGCAATCTGATAGGTTTCCCGTTCGATCCAGCTGTCGGCGGTTTCCTCTTCAGCGGTATAAACGACCGTGCATCCACGGCTGTGTTCTGTTGCTTCCGGTCCCTTTACATCCATAGCGTCAAACACAACGATCGCTTCATAGCCACGAAAAGCAGAAAACTCCGCGACCTGATCCGTCAGCAGATCACGCGCATGCTCCAGGTCCTTATCCCGTATTCCCGCAAACTCAGGCCAGTTATTGATAACGTTATATCCGTCAACCAGATAATACTCTTTCATGGCGTGACCTTTTGCAGCCGCTGCCGTACCACTTCATACAGCAGAATCGCTCCGGCCGCGGAAGCGTTCAGGGAGTTCACGCCTCCCTGCATAGGGATCCGGACAAGCATATCACAGTTTTCCTTTACCAGACGCCCCAGACCTTTTCCTTCCGCCCCGATCACCAGAACCACAGGACGGTCCAGGTCCGCGTCAAAATACAGACTTTCGCCGTCCATATCTGCGCCCACAGCCCAAAAGCCCTGCTCCTGTAAACTGTGCAGCGTCTGAACAATGTTCCCGATCTGAACCACAGGCACATAGTTCACAGCTCCGGCCGATACCTTGGCTACCACCATATTCAGAGGACAGCTTCGCCGCCTGGGCAACAAAACGCCATGCACCCCCGCAGCATCCGCGCTGCGTATCAGCGCGCCCACATTCTGCGGGTCCTGCAGTTCGTCCAATAAAAGCAAGAACGGTGTTTCGTTTCGTGACGCAGCCCGTTGTAAGACATCCTCCAGAGTACTGAACGCAATCGGAGAGGCCAGCGCCACAATTCCCTGATGCCGCATGCCCGGCGCCAGCCTGTCGAGCTTTTCGGCCTGCACATATTCTACCGGAACCGCAGCTTCCTGTGCCACTGCCACTATCTTCCCCAGGCTCCCGCCTTGCAGTCCTGCTTTAATAAAAATCTTATTGATCGGACGTTTGCTTGTCAACGCCTCAAAAACCGCATTGCGCCCGGCAACAATTTCTTCTGTCATAGATGCTCCTTACGTACGCCGGCAGCAGAATCGCCGCAGGATAAAAAGACGAGGCTGCATTATTTAATAATTGCAGGTTCCTCCGGCAAAAACAATTCCGCTACTTCTTTGCCTTCAGCCTGATACTGTTTCACCTTTGGCAAAATACCGCAGCTCATCTTTCCTTCTTTACAGGTTCCCTTGGCCACACAGTCCGGGCCCGCTTTTTCGAACAGAACCGGAGCCACTTTCCGACATTCCATCAGCATCTTCCAGGCCAGTTCGCGGATTTCCCACTGCGCGCGGTTGCAGCAGCGCAAATTGAAGAAATTGTAGAGCGAACGGGCATTAAAAGTGCAGACGATTTTCGTTTCCGCCGCATTAGGCAGTACATAGCGCGCATCTTCGTTAGCAATCCCGTAATGATCCGTCAGATCATTATACAGATCCTGCAGATTCTGCATACATGCCTCAAATTTAGCTTTTGCTTCGGGAATTGCCGCAATAGCCGGAGGCATGATCGATTCAAAATTATGTTCTTTCACATACCGCTGGGACTGCTGGGAATACGAAGCGATCCTGTGACGGACAAGCTGATGTGTCAGAACACGGGAAACACCCTCGATGGCAAAGGTAAAGGTTACATGTTCAATCGGTGAAAAATGGCCCATACGGACTAACATGCGCACCAGCCGCGCAGCCTCTTCATCGCTCATCTTTTCCTGTAACTCGGTTACCCCCACGGGAGAATAACACAACCTTGCGCTCAAGGCAACCGATTTATCCGGATCCGGAGTATGTCTCAGCAAAACAACCTTCATTACAATTCCTCCCTCTTTCAAACCCTTTTTGTCTTTTCATCATATTATATTCGACATATTGGCAAAATGATTTGACAAATCCGTATCACAAAAAGCCGGTTTAAAAACATCTGCTTATTCTAAAAGCCTGCCGGCCTTTTGTATTCATTTCCTGAAACTTATCTGTCAGACGGTTCCTGCATTTCCCGGGAAATGACCTGAAAAGCCTGTTCCATAAATTCTTCCAGGCGTTTTTCCTGATCTGTCAGAAGCAGCCAGCCGCATAGCGTTTCAAATGCTGTTGCCGCACGATATTCGCTGACGCTGGCGCTTTTGGGTACCATGGACTTGGCATTGCGTCCCCGATGCACGATCGCCGCCTCTTGTTCAGACAGTCCGGTTTCCAAAACGTGCATCGCTTTAGCCTGCATCACAGCAGATACCATTTTGGCAGCAATCGTGTGGATCACCTGCACGTGACTGGACACCGGCAGCAGGCGCATGCGGACATAAAACGTAAACACACTGTCTCCGATCAGCGCCAACACGATGGGATTCATCTGACCGGGATCAGGCAGCGGTCTTCCTTCTTCCTGACAAATTGCCAATGCCTGCTGTTTTAATTGTTGAAAGCGGATAAATTTCACTGCTTTTTCCACCGTGCGCCCTGGGGCGTATCTTCAATCACAATGCCCAGCTCGCCCAGTTTATTGCGAATGGCATCCGCCTGGGCATAGTTTTTAGCCTTACGGGCATCCTGGCGCAATTCCAGCAGCAGCTGCATCAGCTGTTCCGTCAGTCCGCCATCATCATCATTCCCTGCAGCTTCCGCTTCGCCTTCCAGCACGCCGATAATGGAGCAGAATTCAGCAAACACTTTGGTCATCATGTCCACTAATTTTCCGTCCGGGGCCACATCGCCGGAATCGGTCTGCGCTTTATACACATTGATTTCTTTTGCCAAGGCGAACATATGGCTGATGGCCAGAGCTGTATTGAAATCATCACGCATGGCTTCCATGAAATCATTACGCAGCTGTTCAACCTTGCCGCGTAACGCCAGACTCTCTTCCGTCGGTCCGCCGCTGATGACTTTGCGCAAGGCAGCCAGGTTTTCTTTTGCGGTACGCAGGCGCTGCAGGCTCGCTTCCGCTTCTTTCAGACGGGCATCGCTGAAGTCCAGCGGGCTGCGGTAATGGGTAGAAACAATAAAGAAGCGTAACGTTTCCGGAGCAAAATGTTCCAGAATATCTTTTACCGTAAAGAAATTGCCAAGGGATTTTGACATTTTTTCTTCATTAACAGTGATAAACCCGTTATGAAGCCAGTAACGCACAAAAGGATGAACA
>ONAV01000019.1 GCA_900315925.1 uncultured Selenomonadales bacterium
GCAAAAAGGCTATGACGTAACCATCTTTGAAGTCCTGCATGCAGCCGGCGGCGTGCTGATGTACGGCATTCCCCAGTTCCGTCTGCCCAAAGAAATCGTACAGCACGAAATTGAAGGGCTGAAGCAGATGGGCGTGCACGTCCAGACCAATGCCATCATCGGACGCACCTTTACCATTGATGAGCTGATGAAAGAAGAAGGCTTTAACGCTGTGTATATCGCGACCGGCGCAGGCCTGCCTCACTTCATGCATATTCCCGGCGAACAGTTCAACGGCGTCTATGCCGCAAACGAATTCTTAACCCGCGTGAACCTGATGAAAGCGTACACGTTCCCACGGGCAGCCACCCCGGTCTTTATCGGTAAAAAGGTTGCAGTCGTGGGCGGAGGCAACGTAGCCATGGACGCAGCCCGTACTGCTATGCGGTTAGGCGCGGAGCACGTGTACATTGTGTACCGCCGCGGCGAAGATGAACTGCCGGCCCGTAAAGAAGAAGTAGGACACGCCAAAGAAGAAGGCATCGAGTTCTGCCTGCTGAACAATCCGGTACGCATTGTCGGCAACGAACAGGGCTGGGTCACCGGTCTGGAACTGGGCGAACCGGATGCTTCCGGCCGTCGTTCCCCTGTTGCCATCAAAGACAGCAACTATGTGCTGGAAGTGGATGAAGTCATCATGGCCATCGGCCAGGGTCCGAACCCGCTGATTCATCAGACTACGCCGGATTTGGAAGTAAACCGGCGCGGCAACATCGTAGCCGATGAAAACGGCGCCACCAGCATGCCGGGCGTCTACGCCGGCGGCGATATCGTCACCGGTGCGGCCACGGTTATTTCCGCCATGGGCGCAGGCAAAAGGGCTGCAGCAGCTATTGATGAATACCTGATGAAATAAAACATGATTATGGAGCAGGAACTCAATACTGTATGACTTACAGTTTTTGATTATATAAATCAGAAAAAATTTCGCAAAAAGTTTACTCAGAAAGGCAGAATTAAAGTGAAAAAACTCAAATTATTTTTCGGTGTTTTGTTTTTGTTCCTCGCCTTGACGGCATCCGTTCAGGCTCAGGAGAGAATCCTGGACTATTTTTATCCGGAGGGACGTTCTGCATTCTATATTTATGAAGATGAAAAATCCGGACCTATAGAAAAAGTAAATGTTAATTTTGAACGGAGCAGTAATGGATACCGACTGGAGAGGGAATCCCCGATTCCCCTGATTGGCAGTATTAAATTTCTTCCTTACGATGGGACTTCTTCTTACGTATTGGATATTACGGATTATTCCATTACCGCAAAGACCTGGTGGTCAAAGGACAAGAGAGACACTCAAAGTTCTCCAAACAATGTTCGCGTTAATCTTGAACTTCTCAAACTGCCTGCAAAGGGCGAGGTTCTCAATTGGACTACTACCGTAAATGAAAACGGTACCATCAAACAAATCTGGGAAATGAGCGCCAGGCTTATGATGATGGCGGTTTTTGAGAATGGAGAAAGAATCGCTGTGCATGCGCTGGAAGTAAAGCGCAACGTATTTGATGCGCAGCATAATCCGCTTCCCGGTCAGTCCGTTATCGAATACTGGCAAAAGGGGAAAGGGAAGGTCAAGGTTGTCAAAAGCAAATAGGATATAAGTTACAAATCATTAGTTTATTTTTATAATTTTATTTTTGGAGGCATTTGTCTATGAAAAAAAGTGCAGCAGCAATTATTTCTTCGTTATTGGTTTTAGGTTGTGCATATCCCGTATTTGCGGCGCCTAAAAATGTTTACACAGACGCAGATTCCGGCTTTGCGGTGCAAACTGTGAATCCGATGATAGAATATGCATCGAAATCCAGTTACGGATTCCAGGAAAACAATAGCACCACGGACAGCTATCATTCTGTTGCGGCCATTCCCGCAGACGTTCTCGCCAAAAAGACAGGAATCGTTTTCACAACGAAACAGTTTAAAGAAAAACTGGCAGCGGAAATGAGTAAAAAATCCGGAGCCAAGCCCGATTACGCTTTGTTCCGTCCAGAAACCTACACCCACGCCACAGGCCAACCCTATCAGAATATGGAAGACTCGATGCTGGATTGTTTTGATGAAGATGAATTACAGCATGCCAAATTTTCCTATGAAACAAAGACGATTGGTAAACAAACGTATTTTGTGATATCCGCTCAATACCCCGGCGCATTTGATAAAGAAAAAGGGATTGACCAAAATGCTACGGATAAAAAACTGTACATCACTTCTGAAAATAATATCCTGTATCTGACAGAATCTTACTGCAGTGCAGAGACAGAAGCTGCAAAGAAAGCCAAAGCAGCCGAAACCAAAAATTCCACGTTGAAAAAAGACTATGAAGAAAAAGGGATTACAGCCGAAACGGCCGGCAGCGCCGTACAGGATCCCAAGGCCTTGCAGAAAGCGCTTCTGCCGCTGACCGATTCTTCATTGAATGATCCTAAGGTCCAGAAAGCATTGCAGAAAGAACGGGAGGCAATCTTAAAAGGCCTCACTTTCTTTAAACCGGACAAAAGCAAAAAGAATTTTGGCATGAACGATCCGGTTTTGAAACAGTTTGTTTCGTTACCGGACGACTGGTTGTATGTTCGTGCTGCTCCGGAAATCAAGGACCAGGACGGCTTAAAAGTGAATGTGGCCTGGACAGCTCCTTATACTATGGTAAGCAACCTGGCAAATTTTGCTTTTATGACAGATTTTGAAAAAAATCTGAAACCGGAAGAGATTTACAACATTTATGATGAAAGTGTAATATTAGCCAGCTACAGTATCCGGAAAAGCAAAAAGAATAAAAATATTTCTGATATAGCTGAAGAAATATTCAATATCCCACAGTCCGATATGCAAAAGGCACTGGATGAACTGATGCCCAAGCTGCTCAACAATGAAGATTTGAAAAAATATGCGGTGTTAAGCAATACAAAAGCAAAGATTGCAAATGACGGCCAGGTGATTAAGCTTGCTTTTGACACCAATGTTAAAGTTATGAACCGGTTTGATTTTCTTACCCATGCCAACCTGGCAGGAACCCGGAACAACGGACTGCTCAGCCTGTATATCTCAAAAGGCGATAAAACTAAAACCAACGCAGTCGCTAATCTGGCAGACAAAGTGAAACTGCTGCCGGGAAAATAACAAGGAGCTAAAAGAAAGATGAACAAAGTACTTTGCGCTTCAATCTCTGCACTTCTGATGACCGGAAGTTTATCTGCTTTTGCTGCCGCAGCTACCTATACGGATTTGGATTCGGGTTTTGCACTGAAGTCACAGCCTGCCTGGATGGAAATCGCCGGCAGGAGCTTCTACGGCCTTGCAAATAAACCGGATAAAAATGAAACTGCCTTGAATATTATTTGCGCATATACAGCCAAAGAGGTGGAAGAGGCAACCGGAAAAAAATTCTCAACAGATGAATTTCTCAAAAAATATAAAGATTTACAGGTTCTGGAGCGCAACGGGCTTTCGCCGGATAAAGTAAATTATCTGCTGTTCATGCCGGATCCGTATGAGATAAAAACCGGCAATAAGCTGTCTTTGGCGCCAAAAGAACTTCTTGACAATTCAAATATCAGCATTTCCACAAACAAAAGCGGAAAACAGCCTTATGTGTATCTTCATATCGTGGATAATGGAGGGACTAAGGAAAAGCTGAAAAGCCCTGGCCGTTCGGTAGATATGCAAATCTCCATAACATCAGCCAACAACATGCTCTATACGGTTGTTTCCACCTTCCCGCTGCCAAATCTGAAAGCGCAAAAGGAAATAATCGGGGAGGCCACACCGTTTACCAAAAAGAAAGTACGCAATGAATTAACCGATGGGAACAAAGTAAAAGTTAACGGCTATGTGGACTCCCGTAAGGCGTTTCTGAAAGGGCTCCGTTTCTTTACACCGGCTAAAGAAACCGTTCCATATGGTTTTAATGACGAGTTACTGGGGGGCAGGATCACCTTACCGGATGACTGGGCCTATGTTCAGGCCAATGATGACACGATTGACAAAAAGATACCGTTAAAAATTACGTTAGCCATGCCCTGGGACGGCGTATCTGATTTTCTGAAATATCATGAGGAAATAAACAAATCACAGGGAAAAGAGGACGCCTCAAAAATAAATTTTCAGAAAATTTCCGAGGTTGTTTTGTTTGCCTCTTCGCGAACCAAAGATAAAAATTCTTTCGCGGAATTTTTCGAGAATCCGATTCTGACAAATCTTATTATTGACAAATTAATAAATGAAGGTCTGAAACATCCTTCCATAAAAGAATATGTTGATTTTAAAGAAGTCAATACAAAATCAGATTTCAGAGACAATTACGGAACAGTTAATTTAACCGGACGCGGATCTGTAAAAAATAATTCTACATTTAACGTTAACGCAAAAGCAATGTTTACGCCGCAAAATTTTGGTTTGGCAGCTTACATTTTCAGAGACGACAAAAAAATGAATACCGACCTGAAAAACAGATTAGAAAAAATTTCATTGCTGAAAAAATAATTTGAATTGATGAAAAACCGGCCAATTTGTTGTGCCGGTTTTTTGTCTGAAAAAACGACCGCGTAAAATGCCCGTAGAACGATTTTTAAGGCAGGGTACGATAAATGGAGTCGTGCAGAATTAAAACAGGGCTTAAAACGCAAATATGAGCGTTTAAAAAGAAAAGCAGTTAATTGTGATAATTCCAGTACCGAGTTATCAGGAAAAACAGAAGAAAAGTACGGGCTCGATTAAAAATTACGTAATCAAAACGGAAGTCGCCAGGAAATTAATAAAAGCAATGAGCAACCCGTGTTTTTTCCGATACTGATTTTACATAATATATATTATCGGACGTAAAAATAATTATCAGATAAACACTGTTATTTTGCATAATTCACATGAGTTTTAGTAAATATTAAAATTACGAACGCTAATGAACAAGCGTTTGACATCCCCTCTCTCTTTTGCTATAATAATTATAAGAACTTTTGTTTTTAATTTTATTTACCGAAATCATGTATAATGCAAATTTATTTTAGGAGGTTGTGCAGATGGCAAGACACAAAAGTTTAATTCCAAAAGATTTCGACGGAAATTATACGGAAGATATGTTGACGGAAAGACAGAAACAAGTTTTGAATTTCATCAGGTCTTACGCGCAAACCAAGGGGTATCCGCCGTCAGTGCGTGAAATCTGTAAAGCTGTTGGTTTGTCTTCTACGGCCAGTGTCCACAACCATTTGCATAAGTTGCAGAACATGCGCTTCATACAGCGTGATTCCGCTAAACCGCGTGCTTTGGAGCTTACCCAGGAAGCTTCCTGGCGTAATAAAACAGTTGTTCCTGTACCTTTGGTCGGTAATGTGACTGCCGGTGTTCCCATTCTGGCTGTTGAGAATATTGAAGAGACCTATCCTATCCCTTTAGATCTGATTGGTACCGAAGAAGATGTTTTCATGCTCTCTGTTAAGGGCGACAGTATGATCAATGCCGGTATTCTGGATCATGATTATATTGTAGTACGCAAACAAAATTTTGCTAATAACGGTGATATCGTCGTAGCTTTAATCGACGGAGAAGAAACTACGGTAAAACGTTACTTTAAAGATTTACGTTCTATTCGTTTGCAACCTGAAAACGATGCGTATAATCCTATCATCGGTAACGACAACATCCAGGTTATCGGTAAGGTTATTGCGGTCTTTCGCATGTTATAGCCATTCGTCTTTTTGACATCACTATTTTCATTGTCTTTTTAATGTTTTTTCGATGCATTTCTGACATCATTTCTTCTTTTCAGTTTTAATATGAAAACCACAAGAGCTATGCGGTTTATGGCTCTTGTGGTTTTCATTTTCTTTATTTTACAGTATTTTGTTGTTTTTTATTTGGTTTTACGGTAGTCTCGCAGGTCGTTAAAAAGTTTTTCTCTTCATTCATCATTGTAGTGTAATCACCCAATAACCTGTTCCTCCGTTTTTCAGTGGCTGCACCAATCAGTTTAGCCGCTGCATTGATTGCCAGTTGTCCGTGTTCATAGGTCAATCCGCCCTGCATAAATGCATTAAACGGTTCTCTCATCGGTCCGTCAGCACTTAATTCAATGGAAGCACCCTGAACAAATGTTCCCGCAGCCATAATAATTTTATCCTGATATCCGGGAATGTAATCCGGCACAGGGGTTACGTGTGCATCAACCGGTGAATTAATTTGTATAGCTACGCAAAAGTTTTCCAGATTTGTAGCATTCTTCAATGTAATCGACTGAATGATATCGTGCCGGATTTCATTTGATAACGGATTTACTTTATAACCTAACTGGTGAAAAACTGAGGCAGCATAAATAGCCGTTTTGACAGCCTGCATAACGACATGAGGAGCCATGAACAAACCCTGATAAAACTCTCTGCCGGTATCACCCAGTGTGGCCCCCATCTCTCCTGCAAGACCGGGAACGGTTAACCGACAGGCAGCATTATAAACAAGATCTTTTCGACCTACGATATAGCCGCCGGTAGGCGCAAGTCCCCCTCCCAGGTTCTTGATCAGGGAACCTGCCATCAAATCCGCACCGTAATCTGTCGGTTCTTTTTCCTCTGTAAATTCGCCGTAACAATTATCTACGAAACAGATAATATCTTTCCGAACGTTGTGAACCTCCTGAATCAGCCGGCCAATGCTGGCAACATCCAACGTTCCCCTTTCACTGCTGTATCCACAGGAACGCTGAATATGAACCATTTTTGTTTTTTCGGTGATTGCATTACATACGGCACGGATATTGACATAATTGCCAATCATCGGAATTTCTTTATAGGCAATGCCTATGTCTGTCAAGGATCCCGGAATCTTTTTAGGATAACCGATAATTGTCTGCATGGTGTCGTAAGGAGTACCGGTCGCACCAATCACTTCATCACCCGCATGCAGATTGCCAAGCATGGCAACTGCCAGCGCATGGGTTCCGGAAACAAATTGGGAACGCACTAACGCAGCTTCTGTTTTAAAAATATCCGCATAAATCTCATCTAACTTCTCACGCCCAAGGTCATTGTACGCATAACCGGTAGTAGGTTTCATATAAAAATCAGATACCTGATGTTTCCGAAAAGCAGCGATAACCTTTTCCGTATTTTTCAAGGCAATTTCATCATACCGATACTGCCTTCTCTTAACCTCATTTCTTGCACACTCAAAGATAGAATCAAAAGATAACGTATTCTTAAACATAAAAATTAATCACCTGTTTACTATAAATTTTTCCCAACGACCGATCTCGTTGGCCTGAATTCTGACTACCATTTTAATTCCTTCCGCCTGATATTCCTGCGACAACACGGTTCCTGATTCAAACAGCTTTGCCGCAATACCGGAATCACTGTAAGGAATTAACATCGTGACTTCTACAGATTTCATTTTTAAATGATCTGTAATCGTTGCCAATAACTCATTCAGTCCAATTTGTTTTTTGGCTGAAATACAAACACTGTCCGGAATGGCTTTCAATTGAATTAAAAGACCGCTGTCTTCCGGCAGTTTATCAATTTTATTAAATACGCTTAATACCGGCTTATCCTGTGCTCCAATTTCTTCCAACACACGGTAGACGGCTTCGCTCTGTTCCTTATATAAAGCATGGCTCACATCAATAACATGTACCAGCAAATCGGCATCCAGCGTTTCTTCCAGCGTAGATTTAAACGCTGCGATCAGTTGATGCGGAAGTCTCTGAATAAAACCGACCGTATCTGTCAGAATCGCCTGTCTCTTATCCGGAAGATCCAGCTGACGCGTGGTAGGATCCAGTGTAGCAAACAACTGGTCTTTTTCATACACGTCAGAATGCGTAAGCACGTTTAACAAGGTAGATTTTCCTGCATTGGTGTACCCAACCAGACTGATGGACGGCACCTGGTTTTTATTCCGGTGTGAGCGATGTAATTTACGAACATTCTGCACCTTATCGATACAGCCTTTAATATAGGCAATGCGATCGCGAATCATACGCCGGTCGGTTTCCAATTTTGTCTCACCGGGACCTCTGGTACCAATACCGCCGCCTAAACGGGAAAGGGACATCCCCTGCCCCATAATCCGCGGCAGTGTGTATTGCAGCTGTGCCAGTTCAACCTGCAGCTTGCCTTCATTTGTCCGCGCCCGTTGCGCAAAGATATCAAGAATCAATGCAGTACGGTCCAGCACTTTGATCCCCAGCGCCTGTTCCAGATTCCGTTGCTGGGCGGGAGATAATTCTTCATCGAACACGCAAAGATCTACGTCTTCCTGCTGCGCAAACAGAGCCAGGTCCCTCACCTTGCCGCGACCAATAAAAAATCCCGGATCCGGCTTGGGCCGCTTCTGCAAAAACTTTGCAATCACCTCGGCGCCTGCCGTCTCTGCCAGTTGCCGCAGCTCTTCCAGTGAATCCTCACTGGTCCACAGCCGGTCCTGTTTTCCATATTCCAAACTGACCAGCATAGTACGCTCCGGCCGCTGTTCCAGCTTATGGTTGTCATCCGTTGCAGCCAGCCGTTTTTCCGCCGAGCTGATAATATTTGGAAGGAACAACGTTTCCAGCGCCTCTAATTGTAAGACGCCATACTCTTCTGCTGTATACTGCCCGTAATCGTCTTTCCCTGTAATGATGGCGAAACTCAAAACGGATTCTTCCGGTTTTTCATCATCCACACCTATAGCTGCCATTAAATCATATTTGTGGCTGCGCAGTGCGGATAAATCAATTCCGCTTAATTGAGGATTCCCCCCAGGGTGTGTATGAATACAGCGGATCCCGCTCAATCGCCCGGTTCCCCTCCGGCCCGGCAGGTTTGGCAATGAAACTGTATTGCTGTCCCCAATGGAAACACTCAGCACATTTCCTTTCCGGTCCAGAAAGATATTAACTTCCCTGTTGACTGCAGTCGTAATCTTTGCCATATGGATGACAATTTCCTCAGACACTAACTGCCAGGGAGGCACCTTTAACTCATACAGCTGAAGTAATGATTCTATAATATTATTTTTAAGTCCGTCTGTATTGCCCAGAACTTCCTTCATTCCAAGTCCAACTCCTTACTATTTGGAATGCGCCGGTTCAATATTTACTTTATAGCCCCGGATACTGTTCTTACGCATCACAGCCAGTACCCGTTCGGCAAACTGCTCCGGTACCTCGACAAAAGAAAATTTATCAAAAATATTAATCAGACCGATAGAACGTCCCGGAATCTCAGCTTCCCGGGCAATGGTCCGCACCAGTTCAGGAACTGTAATTTTCTGACTGCGTCCAATGTTCAGGAAGAACCGTACCATACCCGGACGACCTCCTGTATTGGACATGTTCTGGTTGGTCAGGTCACTGATTGTATTTTTTTCTTCGTGAATCTCAAGGGCCCTGTTCCCTTCCTGCATCAGTTTTAACGCAGCGGCCGCAATCTCTTCCAGTTCATATTCCTTGCCCAGTGTGGTTACCACAGACATATAGTCCCCATAGTTTCCCATTTCCAGCAAAGCCTGCATCTTGGAAATAATCTGTTCCCGCTGATGCTCCAGTACATCGGAAGTAGTCGGCAGTTCCCGACGGCGGATACGTGTTTTAGCAATCCGTTCAATCAGTTTCAGCTGCCGGAATTCCCTCGGTAAAATAAAAGTCAGCGCCACGCCGGTATTGCCTGCCCGTCCGGTACGACCGATCCGGTGAACGTAACTTTCCGGATCCTGGGGAATATCAAAGTTGATAACGTACTGCACGTTCTCAATATCCAAACCGCGGGCCGCAACATCCGTTGCAATTAAAATATCAAGACGCCCTTCCTTGAATTTTTTCATGACACGGTCACGCTGAATCTGCGTCAGGTCACCGTGAAGTCCCTCTGCAATATAACCTCTGCTGACCAGTGACGAAGCCAGGTCATCAACCCCCCGCTTGGTACGGCAGAAGATAATGCTTTTCCCTTCAATGCCCGCATCCAGAAGGCGGGAAACGCCTTCAATTTTATCACGGGTTTCAAAATAATACTGATCAATCAGAGGAACTGTAATTTCTTCTTTACTGACAGTTACAATCTGCGGAGCCCGCATGTACTTTTTGGTAAGACTGAGAATCGGCCGGGGCATCGTGGCGGAAAACAACATCGTCTGCCGGTCGGCCGGAACATTCGCCATGATGTCTTCCATATCGTCGATAAAACCCATATCCAGCATTTCATCCGCTTCATCCAGCACTAAATACCGAACATGGTTCAGTTTTATCGTCCCCCGGCGGATATGATCCAACAAACGACCCGGGGTACCAATTACAATCTGCACTCCGCTCTTCAGGGCGCGGATCTGCCGTTCAATCGGCTGACCGCCATATACCGGCACCGCTTTGATCCGTTTATTGCGGCCAATTTTTCCGATTTCTTCCGCTACCTGGATTGCCAGTTCCCGGGTAGGACTCATTACCAGCGCCTGAATGTGCCGATGGTCCTCAATCCCCTGTATGATGGGAATACCAAAGGCGGCAGTTTTACCGGTACCGGTCTGTGCCTGTCCGATGATATCTTTTCCCTCTAACAATAACGGAATCGCCTGCTGCTGAATCGGCGACGGTTCTTCAAATCCCATCTCCTTTACTGCCGCGACAATACGTTTATCCAGTTTCAATTCTCCAAAATTATCTTTCTGCGTCATGGTCATGGATTGTTTCCTCCGAATCATTCTGTGGGCTTTCTTTCAACCTGTCCAACGCCAAACCTAAAGCTGCCATGGCGGCCCTTTGTTTAATCTGTGTTCGCGTACCATTAAAAACAAATTTCCGGCATAACGAACCGTTTTTATCTGCCACGGCTATATAAACAAGGCCAACCGGTTTTTTACGGGTACCCCCTCCGGGTCCGGCCAACCCTGTAATGCTGACTGCTATATCGGAACCGATTGCCTCTCTGACACCCTCTGCCATTTCCAGAGCTACTTCTTCGCTGACGGCTCCCTTTTTCGTCAGCGTTGTTTTGCTGACATGAATAACCAGATTTTTTACTTCATCGGTATAAGAAACAACAGAGCCTTTTACATACGCGGAGCTTCCCGGTACATCGGTCATCATACTGGTTGCCAGTCCCCCGGTACAGGATTCCGCAAAAGCAATCGTTTT
This sequence comes from uncultured Selenomonadales bacterium, assembly GCA_900315925.1. GTDB lineage: Bacteria > Bacillota > Negativicutes > Acidaminococcales > Acidaminococcaceae > Succiniclasticum. The sequence goes on from ONAV01000019.1 coordinate 11,132, forward strand.
CTGCCTGCATAAAAGTTCTTTCCCTACTACTTCCGGCAGCGTATCATGATTATACCCATATACGTAGGTTCCCACAATTTTTTCCACTTTTTCCTGCATGCCTGCAATCAAAACGTCCGCTTCCTCTGGGGTAGACGCTTTGGCTGTCAGCCGGATCAAAATATCTCCATGCCTTGCATAAAGAGCGATGGTCGGATTTGACTGGTTTACAATGATATCGTCCAGTATTTCTGCCAGATTCGACTCGCCTATTCCGCGAAGCTTCAACGTGTGGGATTTGATGATTCCAAGATGCGGAAAACGCTGTTCAAAATAAGGGAACAGTTCCTTTTCACAAACCGTTTTTAATTCAAAGGGGGGTCCGGGCAGCATGACAAATGTCGTATTGTCATGCTCTAATACAAGTCCCGGCGCCGTTCCTGCCTCATTATGCAAAACGATGGCACCACTGGGAACCAGAGCCTGTTTTTCATTATTCGCCGCAATACAGATATTCCGCCTGGACAACATTTCGTGTATATGATTCCAGACTTCCAGATTCATATACATATCGACGTTGCAATATTCCGCAATGATTTCTTTGGTAATATCGCCCCGGGTCGGCCCCAGACCGCCGCTGGTAATGACAATATCTGCACGTTTAACGGCGATGTCCAACACTTCTTTCATGCGGGCCGGATTATCTCCCACCGTTGTCTGGTACAGGACATCGAAACCGCGCTGATTTAACTCCTGTGCCAGCCAGGTAAAGTTTGTATTTATAATTTCTCCCAGAAGAAGTTCCGTACCGGTTGTTATAATTTCAACTCTCATCTGACGCCCTCCCATGTTTTGGTTTTATCACACGCGGGTCGCTACTACTTCATAGGCAAATCCCTGTTCTATCCGCACGCGGATAAAATCGCCCGGGTTCAGTCCGGGAGCATTCTCCACAAAAATACTTCCGTCTATATCAGGCGCTTCCCGGTAACTGCGGGCTGCAACCAGGTTCTCTTCTTCTGACTCATAGCCTTCCACAACAACCTCCAGTTCCCGGTCTTCCATGGACCGGTGGACGTCTTCGGAAACACCGGCCTGAATTGCCATCAGTTCATCATACCGCTCCTGCTTTGTTTCTTCTGGAATCTGCTCCGGAAGTGTTGCCGCAACCGTATTTTCTTCCTGAGAATACTGGAACACGCCTGCATTTTCAAACTTCTGCTCTGTCACAAACTCTTTCAGAATGGCAAAATCTTCTTCCGTTTCACCGGGAAAACCTACAATAAACGTTGTGCGTATCACAATATCGGGAATCCGTTCCCGTAATTTCTTCAGAAGCTTTTCCGTCTCACTTAACTTATCGCGGCGCCGCATGGCATGCAGCAACCGGTCACTGGCATGTTGCAACGGTAAATCTACATAATGGCAGACTTTCGGTAATGTTGCATACGCTTCAATCAGTTCATCATTAAATGTGTTTGGATAGGAATATAACACACGGATCCATTTTAAACCGGGCAGCGCATTCAAATCGTGCAGCAGTTCCGCCAATCGGAGTTTGCCGTACAGGTCCTGACCGTAGCGCGTCGTATCCTGCGCAATCACGATCAGTTCCTTCACGCCCCGCTCCACTAACTCTCTGGCTTCAGCCATGATTTGTTCATACGGTTTGCTGGTATAGCGTCCCCGAATGAGGGGAATCGCGCAAAAAGAACAGAAGTTATCACAGCCTTCTGCGATTTTCAGATACGCCATGTACGGGGGCGTCGTCAACTTACGGGGATCGGGCAGATTACGTTCATTACCCTGCAGTCCTTCCAAATTGATTTTTTCAAAATCAGTTTCCGACAGATGCAGAACCCGTTGCCCCTGCATGACCCGCTCAATGACCTGAGCAATATCTTTATATACATTTGTCCCCACAATGGCATCAACTTCCGGCATATCCTGAAAGAGTTCCTGCGCATAGCGCTGCGCCAGGCAGCCGGTTACAATCAGATACCGGCAGCAGCCTTCCGTTTTATAGGCAGACATGGAAAGGATCGTATCTATCGATTCCTGCTTGGCGGATTCAATAAACCCGCAGGTGTTAACGATAATAATTTCCGCCGCTTCCGGATCATTTGTAATTTCAATGTGATATTTTTCAATGATTCCCAGCATGACCTCCGAATCAACCAGATTCTTCGGACAGCCTAAACTAATCAGACCCAGCTTCACGTTTTATCCTCCCCTGCATCCGTCAACCGAATTTTCCGGAGCCATTCCTCCGTCAGTTTTTCTAAGGACTGTCTGTCTTTATAAAACGTATTGACCCATAACGTACCTTTTGAAACAGCCTGCCCGGTTTCTCCCCGAGGCAGTACCGGAAGATACCCGCTCCGGGTCGTCATGAGGACTGTCCTCGCTTCGGAATCCTGCAATACCCAATTGAGAAATGAAGTAACTTCTTTTTGTTTCTTACTGTTCTGCGTCACGCCGATCCCGTATAAATTAACCGGCGTTCCTTCTTCCGGAATCAGAATGTACGCGGGAAAATCATTTTGCAAATATTTAAAGATATGACTTCTTCTGGTAATAGCAATATCTGCGTCTCCGGTAGCAGCCATACGGACCGGGGTGATGGGAAACTTTGCATATTGCTTTATCAGAGGACGAATCTGTTTGAAATATTCCATACACTCCTGCTGTCCCATGCGGGAAGACAGTCCGGCCAAGAACTGAACGGTTGAATCATTATCACTGAGATTTTCCATTACGAGCCGGGCTTCGGTCTGCTTTGGTAAATCAGCCCAGTGTAATAACTGCTGCTGTCCTACTTTTCTGGAATACGCCTGATTGACCAGTAACACTGCCGGATCATAAAAGAGTGTGATCCATTTTTCTTCATTCCCCTTCAGCTCCGCCGGAAGCATATCAGCATATTCCGCAGAAATCTTTTGCAAGGAACCTTCCGCTGCTTTTTGCTGCAGCAACGTTGCCTCACCGATAATACAGTCTGCCTGAAGCATTTCCTTTTCCTGATTCAGAACTTCAAACACAATTCTTTTTTCTTTTGGCTGACTGTCGGTAAATGTTCCGCACAACGCCTCAACAAAAGTTTTGTCCAGCGTCGTATAAACTTTCACTGTGTTTTTAGAAACGGTTGTGTTCACAAAGCTGCAACCTGTTGTAAAAAGAAAAAGCAGGCACACACAAACCGAAAATAAAATCTTCCTGTTCATTACTTCTTCACTTCAAAAAACTTAGTTTCCGAATAAAAAACGTCGAAACGTTATGATTCGTTTTATTTATTAATCAGCGTTTCTTACTTATTTATGATTTCGCTTACTGCGGTTTCCGGATTTTGTTTTGCGCGAAATTTGAAAACTGTCAGCCCGGACAAGGCAACGGGGACCCTCCCCAATCAAATCCGTACGTCCCCCTTCTTTCAGCGCTTCTATAACTAACGCCCGGTTCCGGGGATTGCGGTATTGCATAAGGGCACGCTGCATCGCCTTGTGATGAGGATTGTGTACCGTGAATACTTTTTTCCCCGTAAAGGGGTCTATACCGGAATAATACATGGCAGTCGACGCACTCCCCGGCGTAGGGATAAAATCCTGCACCTGTTCCGGATAGCGCCCGGTATCACGCAAAAACTCCGCCAGTTCAATGGCGTTCGCCAGCGTACAACCGGGATGGCTGGAAATAAAATACGGAACCAGATACTGTTCTTTCCCAATTTCTTTATTCTTCTGCATGAAAGCTTTGACAAACTTCAGATACACTTCCTTGCCGGGTTTGCCCATATGCTTCAGGGTAGACTCCGCAATATGCTCCGGTGCAATTTTTAATTGTCCGCTCACATGGTAACGGCACAGCTCATCCAAAAACTGCTGCTTGTTTTCCGCCAGCAGGTAATCGTAACGGATGCCGGAACGGATAAACACTTTTTTTACGCCCGGAAGCGCGCGCAGTTCCCGCAGCAACCTAATATAATCACTGTGGTCCGCATCAAGAGCCGGACACGGCTTTGGGAAGAGACACTGCCGGTCCTTGCAGGCGCCAACTTTCAGCTGTTTTTTGCAGGCAGGATGACGGAAGTTTGCCGTAGGTCCCCCCACATCGTTGATATATCCTTTGAAATCAGGCATCTGCGTCATCTCTTTTGCTTCTTTTATAATAGAAGCATGGCTGCGAGCCTGAATGATACGCCCCTGATGGGCATGGATGGCACAAAAGGAACAGCTGCCAAAACAGCCCCGGCAGCTTACGATGCTGAACTTCACTTCTTCCAGTGCCGCAATTCCGCCTTCTTTGTCGTACATCGGATGCCACTGCCGTGTATACGGAAGATTGTAAATGGAATCCATTTCTTCTTCCGTCAGCGGCATAGCAGCCGGATTCTGTACTATATATAAGTTATGGCTGTTCTTCTGCACAAGGATTTTTCCGTAAAACGGGTCCACATTTTCATGCTGCAGCCGATAGGCATCTGCCAACAACCTTTTGTCATTCCGGATAGCATCATACGCAGGAAGTTCTACATATTCTTCCAGATTATCCAACGCTTCCGCCGCATAAGCTGTACCGCGAATATAATGCAGGTCTTCTCCTGAAGCACCGCCAGCCAGATAATCCGCTATTTCACGAATTTGGGTTTCCCCCATGCCGCATACCAGCAGATCCGCACCGCTTTCTGTCAGGATGGAAGGCAACAGTTTATCTTCCCAGTAATCATAATGCGCAAAACGCCGCAAGCTTGCTTCAATACCGCCGATTATGACAGGTAAATCCGGCCACAATTTTTTAGCGGCTTTAGCATAAACCAGCGTGGCATGATCGGGACGTTTTCCCATTTCTTTCCCGGGAGAATATTTATCCTCTTTCCGGGGTTTTCTGGCAGCCGTATAATGACACAACATGGAATCTAAATTCCCGCCGCATACTAACACGCCAAGCCGGGGCTTCCCCATACGCTGAAACGATTGAGGAGAATTCCAGTCCGGCTGAGGCAGAATGGCAACTTTGTAACCTGCCGCTTCCAATACACGGCAGATAACCGCCGGTGCAAAGGACGGATGATCCACATACGCATCTCCGCTGATAAAAAGGAAGTCAAGCTGTTCCCAGCCCCGTTCCTCCATATCTTCTTTACACACGGGTAAAAATGTCTGATTCATTATACTTCCTTCTATATAACAATCGTTACATAAAAACACTCTTATACTACGCTTTGTCTTTATGTTTGTCAAGTATCAGTTTAGTATACCGATACCAACCAATTCCTGCATCACTGACTGTCCGAAAAATTATCTTTCTTTAAAAATCTGTATTCCACTTCATCCCTGGACAGCAGCAGCTCCCGCGGCTTACTTCCTGTCGCCGGACCTACAATGCCCAACTCTTCCATGGTTTCCACCAGACGGGCCGCCCGATTATAACCGATTCGGAAACGGCGCTGCAGCATAGACGCAGAGGCCTGTCCCAAATCCAGTACCAAACGAATCGCGTCATCCAGCAACTCGTCCTGGCTGTCTTCTTCCGAAGCTTCTCCGTCACCGGCGGCAGCATTCTTCGCTTCTTTCTGGCTGTCGCTGGGCAGGACCGTATTGGTAATTTCAGGATTGTCTTCAACAGGAATTGCCTGCTGTTTAATAAAATCCGTTACCCGGTTCAATTCTTCGTCACTGACAAAAGCCCCCTGAACACGGGACGGTTTGTTGGCGCCGATAGGATAAAACAGCATGTCGCCTTTGCCCAGCAGTTTTTCCGCGCCGCCCATATCCAGAATGGTACGGGAGTCCGTCAATGAGGAAACGGCAAAAGCAATCCGGGACGGAATGTTCGCTTTCACGATACCGGTAATAACATCAACAGAGGGACGCTGGGTCGCCAGCACCATATGAATACCGCAGGCGCGGGCCTTTTGGGCCAGCCGTAAAATCGCATCTTCCACATCGGCCTTTGCCACCATCATAAGGTCACTCATCTCGTCGATGACGATGACAATGTATGGCATCTTTTCATCCGCCTGCGCATTATACGCCTTAATATCGCGCACCCTTGTATCCGCAAAGGATTTATAACGCCGCTCCATTTCCCCCACAGCCCAATGCAATGCGGAAGCCGCCTTCTTTGCGTCCGTGACCACAGGTACCAGCAGATGGGGAATGCCATTATAATTCGTCAGCTCGACGACCTTGGGGTCAACCAAAATCAGTTTTACCTCGTCGGGGCGCGCTTTATACATGATGCCTGCCAGCAACGTATTGACACAGACAGATTTACCGCTGCCGGTAGTACCTGCTATCAACAGATGGGGCATCTTGGCAAGATCAATGGTGATGACCTTTCCTTCAATGTCCTTGCCCAGACCCACGCACAGCTTGGAAGAATTTTCGCGTACCGCCTTGCAATCCACGATTTCACGGAAACCCACCATATCATTTTTTGTATTAGGCGCTTCAATCCCTATGGCCGCCTTGCCAGGTATGGGCGCTTCCACCCGGATGCCGGGTGCGGCCAGGCGCAACGCAATATCATCCGCCAAATTCACCACGGAATTGACTTTGACACCGGGGGCCGGCAGCAGTTCGTACCGTGTCACGGACGGACCGCGGGTCACACCGGTTACTTTTGCATTCACTTTGAAATCTGCCAGCGTTTGTTCCAGTATACGACACTGCTCCCTCACATCCGCGTCAAACCGTCTCTGGTCTGTTTTTTCCACAGGATTCAACAAATCCAGCGGTGGGAACTTGTATTCCGGTTTAGGCAATTCTTCTGTTTTTTGCGCTTTCTCTTCCGTTAATTGAGTTGCAGTCTTTCCGGCAGAAACTTTTTCTGCACCGGAACGGTCAGCCCTTTCATTGCCTGCCGTTTTATTCGTATCTGCAAGATTACGATTCTTACTTCCCGCTGTTTCAGAAGCATTCGTTTTTCCTGTTGCAGTTTCGTTTTGTGCAACAGAAGCCACTGCAAGAGCTTCCCGCCCTCCTTCTGTCACAGCCATAACGCCATGTTCCGTCAGAACATACCGGGACTGCGGTGCGTCTTTTTTCTTCTTTTCAGTCTCATTGCCTGCCGCTGCCGATTTTTCTTTCTCCATTGCGGCATCACCGGTTTTTATATTTCCGCTGAACGTCTCAGTATCCTCTTCGGTTTCTCCGTAATGAGAAATAGGTATTTCAGAGGGTTCCTGTTCCGGAAGCATCGCAGTCTTTTCCCAGGGCGCCGGTTCCGCATCATCCTCATGCGGAGTAATGATACCGGAAGCAGGACGCAAGACAACCGTTTCCTGCTTTTCAGGATACGTCTGTACCAGAGAAGGCCTTTCTTTCTTATCATGATTCGCCATCCGCTCCACCGGAATATAACGTTCCGGTTTTGCTTCGTCCGGCCACGGATAATCCGGAGTTGTCTCTCCGGAATTTTTGTCTTTGTCCAATGCCTTTTGCCCGAAACTCAAAATCTTTTTAAAGGTGGAAGGCTTGCGTACATCCTCATTATATTCAGAGAACTCTTCATTATCGTATACATCCATTGCACTGGATTTTCTTCCGTCCTGGTCAGAGGAAGCAAAAACAGGTTGCCGCGGCTTCCGGGATGCAGATTCAGGCTCCTCTTCCACATCCTGTTCAACATTCCGCCGTTCTCTCCTGGCCTCCCTGATATCCTGAATCGTATCCCCGGCTTTTTCGGTCAAAGCCGCCAACGATAATTTTCCGGTCAGCACCAGGCTGGCAAGCATACCGGCCACCAGTAAAATCACAGAGCCGGTTGCCCCTGCCACGGCATGCAGCGCACTGGTGAGAAGACCGCCGACAATTCCTCCGCCCTGCGGCAAAAAAGTTAATTCCGTTTCATAATCAAGAGGGATAAAGATATGATGCAGGAACCCCAGCAGGCAAATATAAAACAACATAGCAGCCCAGAATCCCCCAAACCAAACAAGATTCTTTTTCAGGCGGAAGTAACCGATTCCCATCGCGATAAAAATGAATGGGAAAACGATAGCGCCCAACCCGAATCCGTAGGTCATCGCGTCATGCAGAAACTTACCGATAAAACCGGTCGGCAACCCTGCATACGAGGCCAGCAGAAATAATCCTGCCGCAAGGAACAGGAGACCTTTCAGTTCAATATTTTTCTGGCTTTTCTGTATTTCTTTTTTATCTTGTACTGCCGGTTGCTTTTTCAATTTATTACCTCACACTAAAAGTACGGAAAGACGAGCCGCGAGGCCCGTCTTCATAGAAAAATCATACTTCCATAATAATCGGAATTATCATAGGCCGGCGCCTTGTCTTTTCGAACAGGAAGCGCCCCAGTGAATCGCGAATTGCCGTTTTTAATGCAGACCATTCTGTATTATTATTTTCCTCGCACTTGTCCAGTGCAACCTGCACCTTATCTCTGGCTTCGCCCATCAGGTCCTCCGCCTCCCGTACATATACAAAACCCCGGGATACAATATCCGGACCTGACACGATCTGATTTGTTGCTCCGTCTACGCCAACCACGACGATCATAATCCCGTCCTGGGACAACTGGCGACGGTCACGCAACACGATATTACCAACATCCCCTACACCCAGACCGTCAATCAGAACATTTCCTGCCATAATTTTACCATTCGTGCAGATCTTATCGCGGGTCAGTTCCACAACAGCACCATTTTCCGCAATCACAATATTCTTGTGGTCCATGCCGAGACTTTCTGCCAGCCGGGCATGCTTTACCAGATGCCGGTATTCGCCGTGTACCGGCATGAAGAATTTCGGACGCACCAGATTGTGCATAATTTTCAGTTCTTCCTGACTGGCATGACCGGAAACATGAACGCCGTTGGCTTTTTCATACACCACTTCAGCACCTAACATATACAAGTGGTTAATGGTATTGGAAACCATTTTTTCATTACCCGGGATCGGCGCTGCGGAAATAATCACCGTATCTCCCGGAACAATTTGCACTTTCCGGTTTTCACCCATGGACATACGGGTCAGAGCGGACATGGGTTCCCCCTGGCTTCCGGTGCAGATGACTACAATTTTATCATTCGTATAATTGCGTATCTCGTCGATGTCAATCAGCACGCCTTCCGGAACGTTCAGGTAATTCAGCTTCAGGGAAATATTCACAACATTGACCATGCTGCGTCCCATAACCGCCACCTTACGCCCATATCTAACCGCAGCATCACAGATTTGCTGGATACGGTGTACGTTTGAGGAAAACGTAGCGACAATAATACGGTTCTTCGCATAGCGGAACTCATTGTCGAAGGTTTCCCCCACAAACTTTTCGCTCTGTGTGTAACCGGGACGTTCGGCATTGGTACTGTCCGCCATCATCAGGAGAACCCCTCTGTCTCCGTACTCAGCAAATCGGTTCAGTTCCATCACCTGCCCGTCCACCGGGGTCTGGTCAATTTTGAAATCGCCCGTATGGACGATCAGTCCCACCGGCGTATGGATTGCCATACCAATGGCGTCGGGAATACTGTGATTGACTCGCATAAATTCCAGTTTGAATGCGCCGGCCCGCACACGGTCACCGGATTTCACAACATTTAAATTGGCAGTGGAAACCCCCGCCTCTTCCAGACGTCCCTCCAGAATCCCAAGGGTTAACGCAGTGCCGTAAACCGGCACGTCCAGTTGTTTCAAAATAAACGGCAGCGCACCGATATGATCTTCGTGCCCGTGGGTTAAAAAGATGCCTTTCAGCTTATCCTGATTTTCAATTAAATAGGTAATGTCCGGGATAACCAGGTCAATCCCCAGCATATCATCTTCAGGGAACATTAAACCGGCGTCAATCAGAATGAGGTCGTTATCGTAACGAAAGGCCGTCATGTTCTTTCCGATTTCGCCGAGACCGCCAAGCGGTATAATATTTAGCTTTTTTAAAGTCTTATCCAAAATTTACCTCCATTATAAATTTTCCGCTCATTTCAACTCTGATGTTATTATACTCCAATTGTGGCGGAAAAACAATGAGGCGGCTTGATAAATAACACGTAATTGTAAAAAAAATGTGAAAATCACAGAAATATACAATTTTAAAATATAAAATCGCATCGGCCCATTCACGTAAACCTTATGATAAGAAAGGAGGGAAAAGGAAGAATAGCCGATGCGATTGATACAATGATATTCAGTTTTACGATATTAGTGATAATCAGATGTTTTGGAGTGACGAGTCACGCTGCCTGCGATTAGTCATCCTCTCCGGTTGCCGTCAGGGCGCCGCCCTTATTGCGTTTCTGCCACAGGAATGCAAGTACCAGAACTGCAACGCCGGCAATATCGGTCATGGTTCCCGGAACGATCAGGCACAGGCCGCCCAGGAAGAATACAATACGCTGTAATATGTTCAGCGGGTGCTGGCAGAAACCGATCATGGCCAGGGACAGGCCCCACATACCAAGTATCGCAGTGATCATGGACAACAGCACCGTAACGGCGGTTGCATTGATCATCAGCAGTTCAGGCGCCAGCACGAAAATATACGGAACGATGAACGCTGCAATTGCCAGTTTCGCTGCGTTGACGCCGGTCTTCATGGGGTTGGCGCCTGCGATACCGGAGCCTGCGTAAGCAGCCAGGGCAACCGGAGGCGTAACGTCAGCCACAATACCGAAATAGAACGCGAACATGTGCGCAGCCAGAACCGGCACATTCATCTGCACCAGTGCAGGGGCTGCAATGGTAGAAGTGATTACATAGTTCGCAGTAGTAGGAACGCCCATACCCAGGATCAGGGACGTGATCATGGTGAAGAACATGGCCGGCAATAATTGTCCGCCTGCCAGATCCAATAGCGCGGTAGCCAGTTTCAGACCAACGCCGGTCTTGGTTACGACACCGATGATGATGCCGGCAGTAGCACAGGCGATCAGTACACCCAGCACGCCTTTGGAACCGTTGATCAGACCGTTGACAAAATCTTTGGGAGTAATACGGGTGCTCTTACGCAGACAGGCGCAGATGATGGTCAGCGCAATTGCATACAAAGCGGCCCGCATGGGAGTATAACCGGTAACCAACAGGTAAACAATGATAATCAGCGGAATGGCCAGATGACCTTTTTCCCGCAACAATTCGCCAAACTTAGGCAGTTCTTCCCGCGGCGTACCTTTCAAGCCATACTTTTTGGCTTCAAAGTGAACGCCGATCCAGATACCGGTGTAATACAGCACCGCCGGAATGACGGCTGCCTTAACTACATCAATATAAGGAACGCCTACAAATTCCGCCATCAGGAAAGCTGCCGCGCCCATAACCGGAGGCATCAGCTGGCCGCCGGTGGAAGCCGCTGCTTCTACCGCGCCGGCAAAAGCGGGACGGTAGCCCAACTTTTTCATCATGGGGATGGTAAAGGAACCGGTACCTGCTACGTTGGCAACAGAAGATCCGGATACCGTACCCATCAGGCCGGAGGACAAAACCGCAACTTTAGCCGGACCGCCTACGGCCCAGCCGGCCAGAGCGTTCGCCGTATCAATAAAGAACTTGCCAAGTCCGGTGGCTTCCAGATAAGCGCCGAACAAAATGAACAGGTAAATGAAAGTGGACGATACGCCCATCGGCACACCGAAGATACCTTCCGTCGTAAAGTACAGATGACTTACCAGTTCGTCAAAGCCCACACCGCGATGCGCCATGATTCCCGGCATGTACGGACCGGCAAACGCATACGCCAAAAAGATCAAAGCTACCGTGATCATTGGCCAGCCAACCGTTCGACGGGCAGCTTCAAATACAAGGACGATACCCAGAATACCGACCATGATATCCGTTTCGGTATTCATGCCGGCGCGCAACACCAATTCGTCATATTGAAAGAAAATGTACATTGTTGCGAACACACTGAGTACCGCAAATACCAGGTCAACCGGGTGCATAGATTTTCTTGACCAGCTGGCCCGCGCCGGATACAACAGGTAAATCAGCGCCATGCCGAAGCAAAGATGTATGGTGCGCTGCAAATGCGCATCCAATACGCCGAAGATACCCGTATACAATTGAAAACAGGCAAACAGGATACAGATAGCAGAGATTACATAGCCCCAAAAACCGTCCGGCTCCCGTTTGTTCGATTCTTTATCAAACTTCTGCATTACTTCTTCGGCAGACATCTCTGCCGGAGCGGCAGTCGTTTTCTTTTTTAAATCATCCATAGGCCTCACCGCCTTTTCTGAAATATTATATTAAAGGAAACACCAATTCATTCGTCTCCTTCACAACGGCATCTTACAAAAAGTGTAACGCCCAGTATTGATACCGTTTGATTACTTTCACTTCCACTAACGTACCCTGCCCATACAGCAGACATAAATCGTAGGTCTTATCCTTGTGAATGATTTTCGGCATCGCCTGCACCGCAGTCCGGAACATAAGCGATTTGTACGGCCGGTTCATTTCCAGATCAAACTTTCCATCTTTCTTCAGGCTTTTGAACGTTCCTTCCGCAGGATCGTAAGGCAGCCCCACCCCTAATGATTCATAGGTTGTATGAGTCATCGTCATGTCGTCTACACCATTCACCCGGAAAAACTCATCCACCGGAGTCTGTTGGACAGAGTGTTTATAATGGTAGCTCCACTCCCCGCCTTTTTCCACAGCAAAAGACTGGATTGGGAGACTGTTTTCCGGTACTAATATAACCAGCAGCTGGTTTCCGTACCACCCGACTGCAGCCAGAATAAACAACAGCAGGAATACGAAGGACGGATGTTTGAAAAAAGACCGGGCCCCGGTGGACGCCGGAGTCCGGTCTGTAGTTGAGTGATTCATTAAAATTACTTCTCGTTGAAGAATTTTTCTGCGCCGGCATTCAGTTTAATGGACATACCATCTTTACCGGTAGCTTTGGTAATGTTCTTGGAAACGTTATGAGCAGCTTTCATACGATCCAGGTTGCCATACAATGCTTTTACAATAGCGTAACCGGTATCGGCATCCATCTTATCGGTAACAGCCAGCATGCATTTTACAGCAACAGCAGCGGTATCCGTTTCAACCTTGTTGTAGGTTTTTGCCGGAATGGTAACTTTGGTGTAGTACGGATATTTTGCAATCAGCTTATCGGCAATGTCAGCGCCTACACTTACCATTACAACGTCATGCTGGGTCGCCAGATCCTGGATAGCAGCAGTCGGGAAACCGGCTACTACGAAACCAGCGTCAACGTTGCCGTCTTTCAGAGCGGAAGCCGCTTCGCCGAAAGACAGGTACTGAGGTTTGATATCTTTATAGGTAATGCCTGCAATATTCAGAATCTGACGGGCATTTGCTTCGGTACCGGAACCGGCAGCGCCTACGGCAACTCTCTTGCCTTTCAGGTCAGCAACGGTTTTGATACCGGTCTTTTTCGTGGTAACGATCTGAACAGTTTCCGGATACAGGGTAGCCAGACCTTTCAGAGATTCAACCTTTTTGTCTTTGAACATTTCCGTGCCGGTGGAAGCATAGTAAGCAATATCGTTCTGGATAAACGCAATGTCAACTTTGCCTTCCTTCAGCAGATTAACGTTGGCAACAGAAGCGCCGGTGGACTGTGCAGAAGCATTCGCGCCTTTCACATTCTTGTTCAGAATGTCAGCCAGAGCGCCGCCTAACGGATAATAGGTACCAGCAGTGCCGCCGGTAGCAATGTTAATGAATTTTTTGCCACCATCAGCAGCCGGTTTCGGGGCTTCCTTCTTTTTGTCTCCTCCGCCGCAGCCAGCCAGTACGGAACCGATAACCGCAAAGGCCATCAAGAACGCCAAAAATTTTTTCATGATAAAAATCCCTCCCTTTTGCTTACAGCAAAAAATACATAATAATGCTTATTAAATTCGCATTTGATTATGATTTCGCTATTCTTAAAAAAAATCCTGCTAACTTAAAATTTTTTTTTGAAATTATTAAAAGAATATTGTATACAAAACTTTTTGTTTGCTCTTTCGTAATACAAAAAATTGTGCTAAAATAGGTGGCAAGTAAATATTTATTAAAGGAAGTGTAACAAAATGAACAATGTACCCGTTTACAAACTGCGGTTAGCCCGCACCCTGTACAATAATTTTTATCGCGCCCGCCTGCAGGACGCCAACGGTGAAGACGCAGGCCAGCTGCTGATCGTTCCCGGACTCCCTCTGGACCGCAGCCAGCTTCCGGAAAATGCTCCCATCGCCGACCCCTATCTTCTGGTGATCGTGGAAGACGCCGACATCAACAAAAATAATGTCATTGACTTTGAAGAAGGCGTATCCCGCGCCGTGCTTGCAAAATTTACAACCGAGACCACCTCGTTCAAGCATTGTGAATTTTATTATCCCTCACCGGCTTTCTATTTTGCACAGGACGAAGAATAGTTTATCATTGTTTTACTATTATTAAAGGCAGAACTCTCATGATGAAAGTTCTGCCTTTTTTATTTATCCGTGAAACATTTTTATTTATCCGTTGTCTATTACACAGAAGTTTCCTGCTTATTATTTTCACTGAACTTATCCGCCACTTCCAGGATCTGATCCTCCGCCGCAAAAAACGCGTCGACAATTTTCGGATCAAACTGCCTCCCCCGCTCTTCGCGGATAATACTGAACGCTTTATCGTAAGGGAATCCTTTCTTGTAACACCGGTTGGAAATCAGCGCGTCGAACACATCCGCCACAGCCATCACACGGGCGGACAGGGGGATGTCTTCTCCTGCAAGCCCGGCCGGATACCCTTTGCCGTTCCATTTTTCATGATGGTACATAGCCAGGTTTTTCGCTTCATGCAGATAATCCGAATCCGGTACCTTATCAATAATAGAAGAAATAATATTTCCGCCTGCCGTGGTGTGGGTTTTCATGATTTCAAATTCTTCATCCGTCAGTTTCCCCGGCTTATTCAGAATGATATCAGAAATATTAATTTTTCCCACGTCATGCAACGGCGCTGAACTTACCACGTCGCCAATATATTTATCCGTCAGCTGCTCCGTATAAACACCTTCCCGCTTCAGTTCATTCAAAATGATTTTTACATAGGACGCCGTCTTGCGGACATGATCCCCGGTATTCTGATCGCGGCTTTCCACCATATCGGCCAGAGTAATCAGAAACGCCGTATGCATTTTGCGGATTGTTTCGTTTTTGCGATTGATATCCGTGACATACTTCACGCTGTCGTTGCTCATCTTCACAAAAGCATGATACAGATTCTCAATCTCGTCGCCGGTGCTAATGTTGAGTTTACGAATTTCCTGCAGATTGTTCGCAAGAGCCTGTTCATTATCGAAGAGGAAACCGTCCGTGGTTTTTGCCATGGAATTGATGGGCGTAATGATCCGACGCGCCATAAACGCGGCTAACAGCAGAACGCAGGCAAGGATACCGGCGAAGACCTTGGCCAGCCATTTAAAATACCGGTTCGAGTCATCCCGCAAGTGGTTCATGGAAATGTCCACCGCTGCATAGCACTGGCAGGTACCATCATGATCATACACCGGCGTATAAACCGTCAGCAGCCAGCCAAACTTATCATTGGAAATAACAGGATCGATTCTTCCGCCTTTTAAAAGCGTGGGCAGATAGGGGTCAAATGCTTCGTCAAATTCCACCACTTCCCCCGGTTTACCGGCTGCCGTTTCATCCGTATCCAAATCAAAAACTACATGACACCCATCCGGTAAAATTTTATAAACATACACATATTTAATATTAGGAGAACTGTCACGGATAATTTCCAGCTGACGCTTTGTTTCCACATAACCGCTGGCCTTTTCCCCGTTTTTTATAAAATTGGGAACCAGGTCGGCATCAATCACACTGGCAACCAGAGCAGAAGTAGAAACGCCAAGCCGTTTATGCTGTTCTATGGTTGCACCCAAATAGTACTCATAACTAAGCTTAGCCGATACTACTCCAAAGATGGCCAGCGCTACAAAAATCAGTAACAGTATTTTTTTCTGTATGGAAAAATGAAATCTATTGCTCATGCAGTATTCCCCGATTCACACGGAAACAAAATTTTCAGAAACAGAGAAGCAAAACCCACTGTAACCGCCTAACCATTTCTGATTCAAAGGATTCCTTATTTTCAACATTATGATTTATTATATCACGATACAGAACGTAAGACAACGGAAGCAAAAGAAAAATGCCGGAACTGCCATAAAAATACAGTTCCGGCATGAATATTACTACCATTGTATGAACCGCAAACTCAAAACGGGGACAATGGCTGCTCCATCAGCAGGTATGGCATTTATCGTACAGTCCGGTCTTCTTCAGTACCCGTACTGCGGTCTCGCCGATATGGGCAACCGTATCCGCCACTTCGATGCCTGCTGCGTTCAATGCTTTGATCTTGTCATCGGCCGTTCCTTTGCCGCCGCTGATGATGGCACCCGCATGACCCATGCGTTTGCCGGGAGGCGCCTGACGGCCGCTTATGAACCCGATAACCGGTTTCTTCATGTTGGCTTTGATCCATTCCGCCGCCTCTTCTTCCGCCGTACCGCCGATCTCGCCGATCATAATAACTGCCAGCGTGTCGTCGTCTGCATTAAAGGCTTCCAGGGCTTCAATATAATCCATGCCCTTAACCGGATCGCCGCCCAGACCTACCGCAGTAGTCTGGCCGATGCCCGCCATGGTCAGCTGGTAGGTTGCTTCATAGGTCAGGGTACCGGAACGGCTGATAACGCCGACATGCCCTTTCCTGTGAATATACGTCGGCAGTAATCCCAGACGGCATTCATCTACCGTTAAAATACCGGGGCAGTTGGGACCCAGTACGCGGGTCTTCTTCCCTTTCATATACGCGCGGACTTTCACCATGTCATGTACCGGAATGTGTTCGGTGATGCAGCAGACAAAATCCAGTTCCGCATCAATGGCTTCACAAATGGCGTCCGCCGCAAAACGGGCCGGAACATAAATGACAGAGGCGTTGGCGCCGGTGGCTTCTTTCGCATCTCTTACCGTATTGAATACGGGAATCTTGCCCAGTACTTTTTCCCCGGCTTTGCCCGGAGCTACACCGGCTACCACATTCGTGCCGTAGTCCAGTGCAATCTTGGTATGGAACGTAGCCTGACGGCCCGTAATGCCCTGTACAATCAGTTTCGTATCTTTTCCTACAAATACTGACATATCTTACGCCTCCTTTCCTTCCGCTCTCTTTGCTTTCAGTTCCGCCGCCAGCTTCACTGCCAGCTCTGCACCCTCTTCCATCTTGGGAACCGCATGCACCATGGGAAGGTTGGCTTCTTTCAAAATACGACGGCCTTCTTCATGATTGGTACCGTCCAGACGGGCAATGACCGGAACCCGGAGGCCTACCACCTTGGCCGCTTCCACGATACCGCCGGCGATCACGTCGCACTTGTTGATGCCGCCGAAGATGTTTACGAACACGCTGCAGACCTGATCGTCGGACTGCATGATCCGGAACGCTTCCGCAATCTTTTCTACCGTACTGTCGCCGCCTACATCCAGGAAGTTAGCCGGTTCGCCGCCGTAGAATTTGATGATGTCTACCGTAGCCATAGCCAGACCCGCGCCGTTTACCATGCAGGCCACGTCGCCGCCCAGGTTTACATAAGACAGGGAGGCCTTGCCCGCCGCTCTTTCTTTCGGATCTTCTTCCTCTTCGTCACGCAATGCTTCTATTTCCGGATGACGGAAAATTGCCGCATCGTCAAACTGCAGCTTGGCGTCCAGCGCCATTACCTTATTGTCTACCGTTACCACCAGCGGATTGCATTCCGCCAGGGTACATTCTTTTTCTACAAACAGCGTATACAGGTCCATCATTAATTTCTGGGCCTTGGCAACCACTTTGTCCTTAAATTTTAAGTTGTAAGCCATCCGTTTGGTCTGGAAAGGCATCAGCCCGATAGTAGGATCAATGTATTCCTTGAAAATGCGGTCAGGCATCTCGGCCGCCACTTTTTCAATTTCCATGCCGCCTTCGGAGCTGCCCATCATGACCACATTGGCAGTTTCCCGGTCGATAACGAAGCCAAGATAATACTCTTTTTCAATATTACTGCCTTCTTCGACCAACAGACGGTTGACCATCTTTCCTTCCGGGCCGGTCTGGTGGGTCACCAGCACTTTGCCCAAAATCTGGGAAGCAAAATATTTTACTTCGTCAATGTTATGAGCCAGCTTCACCCCGCCAGCCTTGCCGCGACCGCCTGCATGGATCTGCGCTTTCACAACAGCAATCGGCGCGTCAAAATCCTTGGCGATACGGGCCGCTTCTTCCGGACTGAAAGCAGGGCTGCCGTTGGGCACGCTGATGCCGTACATCTTCATGATCTGTTTTGCCTGATACTCATGAATTTTCAAAATGATGTCCCTCCTTTATTCTAAAAAATATTATCATATTTTTTAGATAAAATGTCAATTGTTTTTCCCTGTTTGGCACAGGCTTATTACCAATTAACATAGTAGTAATTACAAACTTCTCACTTCACTTTACTGCGCCTTAATGCGGACCGCCCCCGACTGCAATTCCAGACTCCGTACAGAAATATTCACCCGCTGTACCTGCATCCCGGTCATGGACTCCACTTTGGTCTTAATTTTCCGCTGGAGCAGCCTCGATACTTCAAAAACCTTGACACCGTAATACAGATTGATTTCGACGTGGACAGACAAACCTTTATTATCGGTACGACGACGGACGTGAATGTAATGGATTTTCGCCACGCCTACCATGCGCTGCACAATCAGGTTAATGATATCTTCAATGACATAGTCTGAAATCAGGATGGTGCCGTAGTAACTGAAAGCAGGACGCACGATGGACCGGCTTTCCTGACGCACATTCTTGTTTTTGGAAAAAATATTGTACGGAAGATTGGCAAAAAAACCGCTGAAATGCTGTTTCAGTTCCACAGTAGGCACTGGCACGATGTGTTTTCCGTAACGCAGGCGGGACTCATGCGCCTTTTTGATTTCCTGTTTAGTCGCGATGTCTGTTATATAAATCGTCTTCAACGGATCTGGCAGCACCAGCCGCGCCGTAATCTTGTTCACCATTCTGTCAGACGTGGCAATGATCAGGATACGGCGAATCGTGGACCGCGCCAG
Organism: uncultured Selenomonadales bacterium; assembly: GCA_900315925.1. Taxonomy (GTDB): domain Bacteria; phylum Bacillota; class Negativicutes; order Acidaminococcales; family Acidaminococcaceae; genus Succiniclasticum. The sequence goes on from ONAV01000019.1 coordinate 30,186, forward strand.
TGCTTCACGTACCTCCGAAGCATGGCTGTCTTCATAAAATATCGCGCGTTTCACTGCCTGTACACGATTTTGTTCACTTTTTGCCGACGTACCGCCCAAAATCTTCGAGCCCTTTATCAAAAGGCCATCGTCAATAATGGCATCGCAATGATATTGATGGGCCACACCGATGGCCCGGTGGCTTTTGCCCGAACCGCTGGGACCTACAAACGCAATTACTTCCATTTAAAAACTCCTTGCGAGTTCAACCAGTGTAGCCGTTCCGAAAGCCGTGCAGCCTTCCGGCAGATGCCCTTCCGATTTTTTCGCGGTGGAGGTTCCGCCGATATCCAGATGGGCCCAGGGAGTTCCTTTATCTACGAACTGCCCGATGAACACGCCTCCTGTGATTGTGCCGGCCGGACGGCCCGCGTTGTTTATAAGGTCTGCGCATTTGCTTTCCAGCATTTCTTCCGCTTCTTCCAAAACCGGAAGCTGCCACCAGGCTTCTCCTGCACGGTGACCTGCCTTTTTGATTTCCTCTGCCAATGAATCATCATTGGAAACCACAGCAGACATGTGTTCACCCAGCGCTATGCTCACCGCACCGGTCAGTGTCGCGATGTCAATCACTTTTGTCGCCCCCTTACGGCAGGCGTACCAAACGGCGTCAGCAAGTACCAGCCGGCCTTCCGCATCGGTATTATCCACTTCAATCGTCTTGCCGTTGCCGGCCCGTATGATATCCCCCGGCCTTACCGCCGAACCGGAAGGCATATTCTCCGCACAGGCCATAATACCAATCAGATTCACCGGCAGCTGCAATGCCGCAATAGCTTCCATGGCGCCCAGCACCGCAGCCGCGCCGGTCATATCGTCCTTCATCTCGCCCATCCCGTCAGACGGCTTGATAGAAATTCCGCCGCTGTCGAAGGTAATGCCCTTGCCAACAAACGCAGTAAAGGGTTTGTCGCCTCCTTTGGCGTACTTCAGCATGATCATCCGGGGTTCGTGTACACTGCCCGCGCCTACCGCAAGAATTGCCCCCATACCCCGTTCCTGCATCTCTTTAACGGTTAGCACTTCTGCTTCCAACTCATATTTTTTGGCAGTCTTCAATGCTTCCGCCGCCAAAACATCCGGCGTGATCACGTTCCCCGGCTCGTTGGCCAGGTCCCGGGCATGGCAGATGGCACGGCAGATACTTGTTGCCTCGTTTAAAATCGCGTCCGCGTTTTCTATTGCAGTGAAAACGGTTACCAAAATGTTTTCTTCGTTTTCACCCACTGCACCGGTCACCCCGGTGTTTACCTTTTCATTTCTGTTAGAGCTGCCCGTTTCACCAGTATCTTTTTTGCTCTTATATTTATCAAACGTATAGCTTCCCAGCAACAATCCTTCCGCCAGTGCTTTCAGATAATGGCCCCGTTTCGGATTTGTCAGCAACGGAGCGGCAGCGACAGCCTGTTTGATTTTACATTTCTGCAGTTCCCGGACTGCATTGCCGGCTGCCACGCGCAGGCGGTTCGGCGTGCACTCTTTCCCGGCGCCGACTCCTGCAAAAATCAAACGGGTGAAACCGCTCCCGGTTTTCATCAGCGCTGACGTGATACTTCCCTTATCCGTAAAACCGTAGCCCTGCGTTTTAATCTGATAGGCAACCGCCTCGTAAAAATCTTCCGGCAATCCGAGCATACGAATATGATCGGCGCACTCTTTGCACAAAAACAGAACCACCGCTTCTGCCTTTTCATACTGTTCAATGTTTTCCCTGCTGCTTTTTAATACAATCATTGATACGTTACCCCGTTGATAAGATTTTCCAAAAAACTCTTTCCGTTTTTCCGGTCCATTTCCAAATCGCTGACCAGTACCCGGCGCACATAAATCTTCCTGCCGTCTTTATAATAACTGCTGGAGGAATGAATTACATACGGCTCGCCCTTTTCCGTGCCAAGATAAATCATAATGTGCCCTTTCATGGAAAGCGGTGAACCCGGTTTCAGCGTTGCAATCGCCTGCAGTCTTTCTTCCCGGTTTTTATCAGTGAAATCTGTTACGACCCCCGGCACTTTCACAAGCTTGGAGGTGTTGCGGGGCAACTCCAGTCCCATGGTCCGGTAGACCGACCCTACCAGTGAGGAACAGTCCACGCTGCGCATGGCGCCGCCCCATCCGTATACAGAACCGTAAAACTTAAAGGCCCGGCGGATCACCTCGTCGGAAGTGTACGGAAGGTACCCCCGGTGCAGTCCTTCCTCTTTCGCGAGCCACATGGTATTTTCCTGTAACAGGCCTGTCTTTCTGTCCTTATACGGCAACAGCACCTGCCAGCGTTTTTTCTTTTCCTGCAAACACCGCAGCCTGGCCCCCATCAAATGAAATACATCTTCCCCATTCACGCGGGTATAAAAGTCCCTGCCGGTAACCACAAGAAAATCCTGCGGATCGACGTACTGAAGCCACTGCTCTCTGGTACAGAGCGCAATATCTTCCTGGGCGATCCAGCCAAACAGATTATACATCCTTACATAATAATATTTTTTATCCGACGACTCATGCAGGATTGCTACCGGTTCTCCCGCTTCCAGCACGGAATCCTGCACGTTATCGTAATAAACATCATCAGGTTCTTCAAACAGACCGGCCGCCAGCGGCAGATTCCGTACCAGTGCATGACGAACCGTCACACCATACCGTACCGCCACCGTTTCACTTTCAGAGGGAAGCGCAGCCAGATTCAGATTACTCTGTATAGCGTCCTTTTCTGCTTCCGTCAGTTCGCGGCCCTTACAATATACAGTTCCCCGCATGGCCCACGTGTTCGATATCCAGGGAAGGAACTCCTTCACCGGGAAAGGATCCGGAATGCTTTTCATTTCCGTAACGTCCAGGGACACATCACAGATTTTCCGGTTGAATTGTTTTATTCCTTCTTCATCCAAGACCACAGAATCGCCGGCATTATTATTTAAAATCCAAAAGGACGGCTCTGTCAGTTCACCCGACTCAACAATCCCCGCCAGCGCATGGGAAGAAATGAAAAGCGAAACAGCGCAGGCCGCCGCAAACACCTTATTAACCTTTTTCAAATAATCATGAACCTTACCCATAGTTCCGCTCCATCCCTGTATCATATAGCATCAACAGGTCTCTGCAACCTGCCGGCCTGCTCCCAAAAGAACAGATTACCCTTCCTTCATATTATAACCCATAAAAAAAACGTATTCAATAACCTTGCGGTTAAAGAATACGCTTAATTTAATCTGATCCCGGCACCTGCCTTTCCCGAGTTCTCCCAAATTATAAACTATTATGAACTGAATTGCAAACTTTTTTTGAAATTTGCCCGGTAAATGAGACTAACTACTGATAACGCAACGTCTGATTATATCAAATGTTGCAGAAATCAGGGAAAAATGTTGCTTAAATCAATCCGTTCTCCGCCAGAATCCCTTTCATCTTGGCCAGAGCACCTTCCGTCATGGGTGTCAGCGGCAGACGGGGCGCGCCTGCGTCAATGCCGGTAACCAGGGTAACGGCTGCTTTAACCGGAATCGGATTGGTTTCAATAAACATGGCATTGGCCAGCGGAACCATCTTCTTGTTGATTTCTGCAGCTTTCTTTACGTCGCCGCTTTCATACGCGTTCATCAGATCCTGCAGAATTTCGCCGCCGATGTTGGCCAGTACGGAAACCACGCCGGTGGCGCCTACCGATGCAAAGGGCAGCAGCAGTCCGTCGTCGCCGCTGTAAATGGTGAAGTCAGCAGGCAGGATACGGAACAGTTCTGCAACCTGGGCAACATTACCCGCAGCTTCCTTGATTGCCACCACATTTTTAAAATCTTTGGCAATACGGGCCACCGTTGCCGGCGGAATATTGGCTGCGGTACGTCCGGGAACATTGTATAAAATGATGGGTTTTGCCGTGCATTCGGAAATCGCTTTGAAGTGCTGGTAATACCCTTCCTGGGTGGGTTTGTTATAATACGGACCAACGATCAGGAACCCGTCCACGCCAAGCTCGTCGGCAATCTTTGTAGTCTCCACGCTGTTTGCGGTGTTGTTGGAACCGGTGCCTGCAATGACCGGAATACGTCCGTTCACCTGTTTGATAACCGTTGTCCACAATGCTTTTTTCTCTTCCAGGGTCATGGTCGCCGCTTCGCCGGTGGAACCGGTTACTACCAGAGCGTCGGTGCCATGAGCGATCCACCATTCCACCAACTGTTTTGCCGCTTCCAGGTTTACGCTGCCGTCCGCAGCAAAAGGAGTTACCATCGCGGTTAATACTCTGCCAAAATACGGATTCTTCATAATTTTCCTCTCCTTTTTTAACTCATAGGATTGTAATCACATTTTCATTTACAAGTGCGCCGAAATTCTTTGCACAAAAATCTGCGAGCGTTTTAACAGGTATCTCAAACCCAGCCGTTCTTGATCATGCACTCTGCGATCTGCAGGGTGTTCAGGGCGGCGCCCTTGCGGATCTGGTCGCCTACTACCCAGAAGTTAAAGGTGTTGGGGTTGGAGAAGTCGCGGCGCAGACGGCCAACATAGCAGTCATCCTTGTCGGATGTGTACAGCGGCATCGGGTAAATCTGTTCTTCCAGATCGTCCTGCACCTGTACGCCCGGGAAGTTTTCCAGCGCCTTGCGCATATCCGCCAGATCCAGGTCATGTTCAAACTCTACGTTGACGGATTCGGAATGGCTGCGGTAAACGGGTACGCGTACGGTGGTCGCCGTAATCCGCATATCGTAATCATCGAAAATCTTCTGGGTCTCATTGACCATCTTCATTTCTTCCTTAGAATACAGGTTGTCCAGGAACACATCAATCTGCGGAATCAGGTTGAAAGCAATGGGATAATGTTTTTTCAGGCTGGCAGAAGGCAGAATGTGGGGAACCATTTCCCGACCTTCTGCGTAAGCTTTGGTCTCATCCGTCAGTTCGTCGATGCCTTCCTTGCCGGCGCCGCTGACTGCCTGATAAGTGGAAACGACGATGCGTTTGATGCGGGCCAGATCGTACAGCGGCTTCAGCGCCATGCACATGATGATGGTGGAACAGTTGGGATTGGCGATGATGCCTTTGTGTTTCAGGATGGCCTGGGGGTTGATTTCCGGAATGATCAGAGGCACTTCCGGATCCATACGGAACGTGCTGGAGTTGTCAATGACAACTGCGCCCGCCTTCGCCGCGATGGGAGCAAACTCTTTGGAGATGCTGCCGCCGGCAAACAGGGCGATATCAATACCGTTAAAGGAATCTTCTTTCGCTTCCTGCACGGTGTATGTTTTGCCTTTTACCGTAAGCTGGGTTCCCGCACTGCGGGCCGAAGCCAGTAACCGTAATTCCGCAAAGGGGAAATCCCGTTCCTCAATCAGTTTTAAAAACTCCGTGCCTACCGCACCGGTAGCACCTAAAATGGCTACGTTGTACTTTTTCATAAAAACTGCTCCTTTTCCTTTATGACTTTATTTTATAACCTTATTAAGAGAACCCCGCCCGCACCGCAACAATGCAACAGGCACCGGCACAAGTTTCTCCGATTAATCCAGAATCTGATCCAGGCCGTACACCAGTCCCTGACGGGAACCGATCTTCTTGCAGGCCATGGCCACGCCCGGCATATAGCATTCGCGGTTGATTGTATCGTTAATGATCTTCAAGGTCTCGCCCTGGCTGCCGAACACCACTTCCTGGGAAGCCACATACCCCTGCAGGCGCATGCTGTGGATGCGGATGCCGTCAATATCGCCGCCCCGGGAACCGGCCAGGGTTTCTCTTTCATTGGGATGACCCTGTTTATGGGCTTCCCGCACTGCCCCGATCTTCTGCGCCGTTAAGATGGCCGTACCGCTGGGAGCGTCCAGCTTCTGATCGTGATGCTTCTCGATAATTTCCACATCTTTAAAATATTTTGCCGCTTCCGTGGCCAGTTTGATCATGACCACTGCGCCTAACGCAAAATTGGGAACAATCAGGGCTGCGGTATTATTTGCTTCCGCCAGCTCTTTCACTTCCGCCAGCCGTTCATCGGTAAAACCGGTGGTACCGACTACAGCGCGAACGCCTTTCTTCAAAATGATACGCAGGGAATCCATGACCACATCGGGACGGGTGAAGTCAACCACTACGTCCGCTTTGACCGCTTCCAGCGCCTCGCCGATATTGGTAAACACCGGTTTACCGTCGGGCAATGATTTCCCCGCCGCGTTGATATCCACGCCGCCCACCAGTTCCAGTTCTGGGTTGGCAGTAACCATGCGGACCACCTCGCTGCCCATGCGCCCAAAAGCTCCGTTCACTAATACTTTGATCATAACAAACCCTCCCGTTTCTTCTTAAAATTAAATAAAGATTTAAATCTTGTTATTATCATATTATAAATCATTTTTGCCTTGTTGTCAGCAATTTACCACAACAATTTGACATTTTCCTGCAAAGGCAATCTATATTTTGTGTAAGAATCATCGCCTTCGTAAATAAGAAAAGCCGTTGAGAGTTATCCCAACGGCAGGCTTTACTGTTAAACGTAATATTCCACTTCAGTTGAGATAGCTCTCCGCTGCACGGCAAATGCCGCCTTGCAACGACAGTCCTGAAATTATTCACTTCAGGCCCAGCTGCCACATCCCGCCGGATGCAACGCTTCGGCGGCAATCCCTTTCCCTTACTTCCCCGATGCCTCTCCGTAAGGTACTCTTGCTTACCGCACCTCTATCATTGTTATTAGAATTATTATATGTTAGCTTGTTTTCCTTGTCAAATCAAAAGACAGATTTTATCTGAATTTGCAATAATTATTTCTGATCATAAAAATTATGAAACGTTTGTTACAGAATGATGGATTATTCCCACGTTGTATGACTATCCTCCATGATCTTTGCTCTTATCATCTGCAGCGAAACTGTTTTACTCCTGCATGAATTCAATCTTGCATTTATTACAAGGCAAGCGTATAATTCATTTTTGTACGGGAAAAAAGGAAATGTTGATCTGTCAGCATCTCCTTACCTTGCAATATATGTCCTGCAACATGCAACGCATTTGCTATTCCGTAACCAAACAATACAAGGAGATTTTAGTGTGAATACCAAAATAAATTTTCATAAACTGCAGCCGCTTACGTTTCGCATCATTGATTCGCCCATGGGCATTGGAAAAAGCGCCAGCCTGATGGACCTGATCCGCTTCCATAACAGCGGCTTCGATCCGGAACCCCGGCGTTTCATTGTCTTTGTCCCCACCATCCGGGAACGGGACGAACGCTACGGACCGGAACTGGATTTAAAAAGTCCGGCAACGCCGCCTTACAACAAAAGTATTCTGGAGCTGATCCGCAACGGGGAAAACATCGTCACGACCCACTCGCTCTGGAGTATTTTCAATGATGAAACAATACGGGCATTCAGTGAAAGCAACTATAAATATATCGCGCTCTTTGACGAAGTTCCCCAGTTATTCCGCGACGTGGTGGGCACGGGACACAAACTGGACGAACCGGCGGGCAGCATACGTTTCGGCCCGGCCGATATCAAACTGATGCAGCAGACCGGCATGGTCCGCATACAGGACGGAACCATCCGCTTCAATCCCGGATGCGAATACGCAAAGTCCGACAAAGATTACAAAGTATTCAATGCGATAAAAAACCTGAGTTACAGCTGCACGTTATATCCTTTTGGCGAAAAGGACGGCACCTTCACTTCCATCATTGCTTTCGCCAGGCGGGAACTGTTCGCCTGCTTCCGGGAATGCTGGTTTTATTCCTACATGACCGAAGGCAGCATGCTGCACAACTATTGCGCCATGAACCATATTGCCATGGAATATTACCATGTCGACGACGGACGCATGATCCGGAATCCGGGCGGCAAGTATGTGGAGACCTACCCGAGAGGAATTGAGAACCTGGTCATTCTGGACGGCAAACCCTTTAACATGGATGCCAGCCTGTCCAAGACCTGGTACCACAACGCCAGCAAGGACGCGTCCCAGGCCGGGCTGAAAGAACTGAAGCAGAAATTCCGCAACGCCTACGAATTCATGAAAGCCCGGGGCGTGCGCAGCGATTCCTTTCTGTTCACTACTTTCAACGCATACAAAGACCTCTTGCACAGCAACGGAAGACATTACCCTTCCCTGCGCCGGTTTCTGCCCTGTAACACCAAAGCCACCAACTCTTACCAGAATTGTACCGGCGTTGCTTACCTGTGCAACCGCTTCTTTGACGTAACCTGCACGAAATTTCTGGAACAGCGGGCCAAAGCAGAGAACAACCCGGAACTGCTATTCAATAACGACAATTACGCCCTGTCTGAACTGGTACAGTTCGTCTGGCGTTCCAACGTACGGGTACGGGAAGCCTGCCAACCTGTTTACGTGTGGATCCCGGACCGGCGCATGCGCACCCTGCTGCAGGACTTCCAGGAACGGGCAGATAAAACCCTGAAGAAACGTGCCCTCCTACGGGGAACGTGGAAGTCGCGCCCGGTAACGCCCAACCTGAAGCGCAGGTTTGCGCGGATCAACCGGAAAAAAGCAGATCTGTACCACGCATTTGCCATGCTGAAAGCAAAACGGTTTTTACTATAACGGATACCCTTCCCGGTCACTTAAGTGACCGGACTTTTTTTGTAACTCCAGTCATGGTGCGGTTTTCCAGCCTGCTTTCTGTTATAAATATAGACAGCGTTATTTGTCTGTCTCCCAGTGACACTTCATTCGTTCATTTTATTGCTTTGTTCGGGAAAGCTGCCACTGCGCCGTGCGGGAAAATGAGGAGTAAAATAATAAACCGGCACAGGAGAAATCCCATGCCGGTTCACAATTTTGCTGTAATTTCACATTAGTTTGTTCACTCAGTTCTTCTATGCGCAAGTTCTTTCACGGTGTCAAGCGGTATGATGTTTGGCATAGCGTTTTCCTCTATCATTTAAATAAATCAGCATGAGAACCGGTATTAACAAGTGTAAGTGTGAGTATATTATTCTCAATCAGGTAAATCAGCAACCAGTCCAGTTTAACATGACATTCGTGGAAACCGGCATATTCACCTTTGAGGACATGGTCTTTATATTTTCCATCCAATTCTTTGCCCCAGCGTAATTCTTCAATGACATCATCAAGAAGAGAAATATCCATTCCCCGTTTCTTCATAAGCTTATAATTCTTTTTGAAAGCGGAAGTAAACTTAACTGTATACATTAGTCGTCCGCCTCCAAAGCGGCTTTAAGTTCTTTCATAGTTTTGTATCCTCTCACGTTAGCGTCTTCGGCAATTCTTCTTGCTTCAGCCATAGCATTAAGTGTTTCCTGATTGTATTGGGGAATTACTACTGCAAAAGGAAGACCTCCGTGCAGAATGCACTGACGGAGAAATATATTTACCGCACCGGACATATCCATTCCGAGTTCGTCAAAAAGAATTGTGACCTGCTCCTTTACGTTTGTATCAATACGGATTTGGGTTGGTATTGTTGCCATAGAAATCATCTCCTTTCACAATAATTATAATACAAACGGTTTACAACGTCAATCAAAAAGCATTCTGAGAATTACCGCTGGCTTTTCGTTTTGGGCTTTTCGTTTTGCAATGGAGGGTCATTTTCTCATTCATAATACACGCAGCGATAGGTAATATTCTTTGGATTATCGAGCGTAACGGACATAAGCTTTTTCCCGGTAGCAAAGTTGTAGACAGACATGCATTCGTTATCTTTTGTAGCCCAGCCCCAGCCTATTACATATAAATCGCCGGGCAGGTGCTGGACGGAGCCGCAGGCCTGGGAAAATTTTTCTGGGATGTAATAGAAGCGGGCCGCTTCCGCCTTTTTGTCAGCCGTATTCACTGCGTAGGACGTAATACGGGTCTGCTTGTCACGGTTGTTGTTATCAAAAATGGTGAGGTATCCGCCGTCCACTGTCACGTAGTGCTGGCAGGAAGACTTTTCATTTTCGGCAAGCCCGAATTCGTCACCGCGGCCGGATAGCTTCCAAACGATTTGGTTTTTCCGTTTACTCCGGTCAAGACAAAGAATGGAATTTAGATGACGGAACGAGCAGACCAGGTTGCCGGATTCATCGAGCCGCATGGCATTAAAATGAACATAGTCCGGAGCGTCCGTCTTCTGGTTCGCAAAATCGTTGCTCCGGGGATCCCCTTCCGTTACCGTGTAACCGTACAGTTCCGGATAATCAATGCTCTTCCAGTCCCAGACTACTTTGCCGTGATCCACTTCCTGCAGATAGGAATACACAACCTTCGATCCCTGCGCATAGCCCGGAATGTTATACACTTTGTCGTGGAGATAACCCGACAGGATATAATGATCCAAATCGATCAGCAAAAAATCGTGCCCGTCCAGCGGAGCTCCTTTGGCAGTGACGTCCGACGCTTCAAAGGTGATCCGTTTCACTTCTTTGAAAAGTTCATCCAGAATCACCCGTTCGCCCGGAGCATAACCGAGCAGACCGTAATTGTCGTAGGCGCCTGTCTGATCGTGATAGCTGTAATAGGTTTTGCCTTTCACTTTGTGTTTCTTGAAATCCCACCAGCCGGTATGGCCGCCCGGTTTGGGTTCTGCCTCATGCTTTGACCAGACGATGTTGCCCTTCCCGTCCAGCATGATCAGATTACGGCTGAATGCAAAGGAAAGGAAAAAATGCCCCGGAAGGTCAGTTGAACCCTTGACAGAGATTCCCTGCAATCCTTCCGCCACAACCGGTTTTTTCGCCGCGTCTACTACTGTACCAAAGGCGCCGGAGACCATCAGCATGCAGGTTGTCAATGCTGTCACCATAATTTTGACCGTCCTGTTCACTTTCATCACTCCTTGCATTATTCTTTTTCTATCACCATCGTGGCGGACCCGTAGGCTTTCAAGGGCTTTCCGGTTTCATCAAACTCTGTGGTGTACCGTACGTGGAAAGGTATCCGCGCCACTGTCAGAGGAATGATCGCCTCCAGTTTTTTCGCGCCTGCAGCGATTTGTTTATGCCAGTCTCTGTACAGGTCCGCATAATCCTGCGGAATGATCCCGGTTTTAATGGCAGGCTCCGGATAATTCCGTACAATGGGCGGAAGCCCCAGATCACGCATGCACCGGAAGCAAGGACGCATTTCCTTCGTGTCTACTATATACTCCCAGGCGTAAACGTTTGCCTGTTCACTGGCAAAACGGAAGCGGCTCTCACTGTTGGCCAACTCCTCATACAGCCGTTTCTCATCAGTGATGTTCCGGATGATGGTATAAATAATCGCCTGGTTTCCGGCCTTTCCAATCACACGCATGTTATTGCGGATACAGATTCTTTCTTCTCCGCAACATCCCGACGTAATCGTCCGCCATGTTTCACAGCTTTCTTCTTCCCCAAACTCAATCGCGGTTTTCACGGTATTAATATAAATCTTCCGGTTGGCCGGATTCATAGTATCCAGAGGATTCGAAGCAATAATCTCTTTTTCCGTCAGGTTCATGCCAATTTCCTTCACGCATTTCTCATTGACACGAAGAATCTCTATACTCCCATCCTCGTAGCTGAAGATGGCCGCCGCACCGATAAAGCTGTTGAAGATTACGGTCTCCAGCGAATCCGGATCCCAGAACCGTTGCGCCTTCAGCCCCCGGATAAACGTAAGTGTCGGCACGGTCGTCTCGAAACTGCCAGTCTCCAGAAGATTTCTCATTTCCTCTTCGGGCATTGGCTTTGCATACAGATATCCCTGCACATAATTACAGCCGACGCTTTTCAGGAAATCCGCCTGCTCTATGGTTTCCACGCCTTCCGCAAGAACCTGGGTTTCCAGCCATTTCGCCATCTGTATGGCTGAATTAAGAATGATTCCCCCGCGGCCGCCGAGGCCTTCTCCAGCCAGAAACTGAAGGTCAAACTTCAGAATATCTACCGGCAGGTCTTTCAGTACGCTGAGAGAAGAATAACCGCTCCCGAAATCATCCATTGCCACAAGGTAACCCGCTTCATGGAACTGAGTGATTGCCTTAATAAAGAGGTCAATGCCGCCAATGGCAGAAGACTCCGTGATTTCCGCATGCAGGTATTTTACGGGGACATCGTATTTTTTCCGGATTGCTTCCAGCTCTTTCACATAATCGTGGCCAAAGAGATCGTGTCTGGAAACGTTAAAAGAAATGGGGATCCGGACAGAGGGCGGACAGTTGCTCTGAAAGCGGCAGATTTGCTCAAACACAAACAAATCGGCACGATGAATCAATCCGTATTTTTCCAGGATCGGGATAAAGTTTACCGGATACTGCAGCCCAAACTCTGGGTGTCTCCATCGCATCAGCCCTTCCGCGCCGACGATCCTCCCGGTGGAATGATTGTACTGCGGCTGATAGTAAACAAAAATCTGTCCTCCAGCGATTGCCATCTCGAAAAAGCGAATGATTTCCTCATCTGTCATCGGTCTCATAATAAGCCCTCCAAATGCAACGCCCGTAAATTGAATCAATAGTCTTTAAATTATAATAACTTTAATGATATTATATCTCATTAGTATTATACTATAAAACTTTCGCAAAAGCTAACAATATTAATGCCGCCCGTTCATTATATTGTTTTGTTTGGAAAAACTGTTCTGCACCAATCAGGAAAAATGGAGGAGTAAACGAATAAACCGGCACAGGAGAAATCCCATGCCGGTTCGCAATTGTTGCTGTTATTTCACAATAGTTTGTTCACGCAGTTCTTCCTTGCGCTAGTTCTTTCACGGTGTCAAGCGGTAATTTCACAACTCGTGCGATATGTTCCAGGGAAAGATCTGTAGTTTCAATCAATTCCTTCGCAATTTCCAATTGTTTACGCATTGCTTTTTTCTCTGCGTATTCTTCTACCAGTTCACACATCTCTGCAGTCCCTCCTTCGCTCTCCTTCAAATACCGCACCCGTTCACGCAATACCGGATTCAAAATATCACTGGCCTGTGTGCAGGCAAAATCATGCATCAACTGCCCAATCGGAGTAGAAACATCACGATACTCGCCGTTCACGAAAATGATGTGTCCGCCATCCCGGAACGGCTCATCACGCAACTCTTTAATCACATTCTCCACGTGGTACATGGGAAAGCCACTTCCAAACTTGTCTTCCTCTGTAATAAAAATCGTGTACCGCTCCGGCATTTCCTTGAACGGTTGCCTGTCTTTCAGTAATGTGATGTCCATCACCGCAGCATGGAATCGTGCTCGCTGCGGTGGCGCCTTGTACTTGTCACGCTGCACTTCAATGTTGTACAGCTTATTATCAGCATCCCGTGCGACGATGTCCAGCGTGACCATCTTGCCGTACACATTGATGAACTCTTCCTGTGTCTTGGTTGAAGTAACTTTGATGTCATCTCTGCCCAAAATTATTTGAATCAAGACCTCTGTTTCCGCAATACGACTGTCGAATACTGCATTCATCAGCGTGTCATCGAACATGCGCATTTGAGCGATACGTTGCAGCTTATCCTGCAGATCTTGTTGTTCCTGCAGTTTTTGCTGTTGTGATGCTACCTCCGGCAACACATTTTCCTGCAACATTTTCTTATTCACTTTTTGACTACGAATACCAATTCCCCCTTTATAGATAATTGCCTTTCGGCAACTATATTATAGCAGATTCACTCAGAAATTGCCATTGCAAAGCCAGGTCGCTTATACTTTTTACGTTACACTTTAAAACTGAACATTGCTACTGTAGCGCCTGCTAAAACGGCAGGCGATTTTTTAGTTATTCTAAAGTCATTACATATCACTTTGGATTCAAACTACCCTTCCCGGTCACTTTATTGACCGGACTTTTTTTGTAATTCCAGTCGTGGCGCGGTTTTTCAGCCTGCTTTCTGTTATAGATATAGACAGCGTTATTTGTCTGTCTCCCAGTGACACTTCTTTCGTTCATTTTATTGCTTTGTTCGGGAAAGCTGCCACTGCGCCGTACGGGAAAAATGGGGAGTAAAAGAATAAACCGGCACAGGAGAAATCTACGGCTGTTGAAGCAAACCCGTTTTTATTCTTCCACGGTTAATCCATCACATAATGGCAGCAGTTGATCCAACTTCTCTACGTTTCGTTTCTGATCTGCCAGGGGGGAAGAGGAAAGCAAAAACTTTCTGGCCTCCCTGGCTCCCAAATTAGGCTGAAATAAATTATATACTACTATCCAATGTAAAAAAGAAAATATAATCTATTTCTTTTTCCGTCGACGCCACAGGTATCTGGCGCCAGATGCAGCCAGCACTGCGACAGCTACACATGCAGATAACATGTCGGGGCCCCGGTAATCGTCGCCGCCAGACTGCTTGCCGTCCTTCCTGTCATCAGTCTTGTCCTCGGCCGGTTTCACGGCTGCCGTATTTTCATCCGCGGAATATGGTATCGCCGGCGAAAGCGGAACAGGTTCATATTTCTTATTCACGGACAAGCTGACCGGACCGGAGTTCAGCCTCACTAAAAAGGGTTTATCATGACCTTTGAACTGTCCGGTATATTGGCCCTTCATCCCAATGGAAACCTGTGTCGCGTCTTTTGGCACCTGATATTCAATTGTATTATCAATCGCATTGTCATGGGATTGTTTATATTCTCCTATCTCCTTGTCGCCATTTTTTGCCTTCACATATATTGTGCAGTTCCATTTGAAATGTTCAAGAGGATCCTTCCCGTTTTCTTTTCTCTTTTCATTAATTTCATCAAAAGGACGCACCTTCAGATAAAAATGAACCCGGATTTTTTGCCCTGGCGCAACTTCTCCGTCAAAAACCCCGGCCTCTGTTACTATTGCATCATTTACATCTTTAAAACTGTGGGCGCCTTCAATTTTATACAGATCGGTAACGCCTTGGATCGGGCTGCTGAGCATCTCGGACAAACTCAGGTCATCGGTGTCATAGAATTGCGCGTAAACAGCCGGCGCCTCTGCCATCCCCAGGAAAAATAAGGACACAGACAACAAAGCAGTAAAAAAGATATGCAAAAAGCCCTGCCGATAACAGGACTCCCTTTCAACCATCACGTTTTTCATATTACCGGGTCTCCTTTACAACACCCAGGTTACCGGGAACACTTCCCCGTTGCCTTGGGAACCGTTGATTCATTCGTTACGAAAGCGCTGAATCAATGAGCCTGCGCTTCTTGAATTGATTATACCGCCACGCTACATCACCATAGTCACTCCCCCCCAAGCGCCGAGCAAATCCATTGTGTCGTCAATGAATTTCAGCGCGGCTTTTTCTGACAAAATCGCCTTAGGGGCATGTTTATGAATTTCTCTACGCAGAGCCTTTAGCCGAGGATCAATTTTTTTATCCTGCAAAGATTTTAAAGCCAGCCTGTCAGCCTGTGCGATGCGCTTGAACTGTTTCAGTGCGGCCTCGTCCAGTTCAATATCGGACATCTCCACCAAATATGCCTCAGCTTCCTCTTTCGTCAGTTCAAAGCCCTCAGATTTTACCAGCGCCATCAGTTCCTCAGCGGTCTCGCAGGCCATCGCTTTGGCAATCTGCTCTTTCGTTAACTCATTTTTGTCAATTGGCATTTCAGGACATCCTTCAAAAAATCAAGAACATCATTTCGATGATTAAACGGTATTTAATTATAACATGTTGACCGCAGAAAAATCTACGGCTGTAAGTAAAATTGAGCTTAACTTAACGGCATTGATTAAAAAGGAAGGACGCGGGAACCTTCCGGGCCCCGCTATGAACAAAATCTACAGCTGATAGCTGGAGACCCTATCAACAACTTAATTCTTTACGACTATAAATCTTTCGCATAAGCTAACATTATTAATGCCGCCCGTTCATTATATTGTTTTGTTTGGAAAAACTGCTGTTGCGCTGAATTTCAAACGCTGGTCGGTTAACTGCCGGCCACCGAGCGTAAAAAGAAATTTGCGAAAGACTATTGACACAATCCTATTGACAAAATCGAAGAGGTAAAACCCGGAAATGCAACGTGTAAAAAAACAACCTGGATTCATTTTCTGAAGTCAGGTTTTTGATTTTGGCAGAATATACTGCGAATCTCTGGTTATTCAACAAATCCTGGGCAGGCCTTCGCCCCGCAACGGCAACACTTTACGGTAACTGCCCAACGCAGTTAACAGGTAGACGCCAGTTCCTTCTGTAACCTCTCCGGCAATTACAGCGTCTTTGCCGTATTTTGTATTTTGCAGAATTGCTAATGCTTTTTCTGCTTCGCTATGAGGAACTGCCAGCAACATTTTTCCTTCGTTCCCCATGGTCAGAGGATCCAGTCCCAAAATGCCGCTGAGCCCTTTCACCGCTTCGCATACAGGTAACTTTTCCTCTTCCAGATTGATGCGGCAGCCGGATGCTTCCGCCAGTTCGGTGGCAACGGTAGCCAGGCCGCCCCGGGTGATGTCCCGGATGGTATGGACATCAACACCTGCATCCAGTACAGTTTGCACCATGTGATTCAGCGGGGCGCAGTCGCTTTGCAGAGAAGTTTCCATTTGCAGGCGCTGCGTCAGAATCGTTGCATGATGGTCACCCAACGTGCCTGTAATAATGACGGCATCTTTCGGTTTCAAATTCGCGGCAGAGATGTTGCAGACAGACGGACGCGCGCCAATGCCGGCGGTATTGATATAAAGTCCGCCGTTCCCTTCCACCACTTTTGTATCGCCGGCCACAATTTTTACGCCGGCTTCTTCAGCTGTTGCTGCCATAGAAGCAACAATCTTTTCTAACGTTTCGCTGTCCAGCCCCGTTTCCAGAATAAAAGATGCGGTAAGATATAACGGTTTGGCTCCCATGCAGGCCAGGTCGTTGACCGTTCCGCAAACAGAAAGCTTTCCGATATCTCCTCCGGGGAAAAACAGCGGTTCCACCACAAAACTATCGGAAGTGAAGACGGGGACGCCATTCAATTTTGGCAGCACCGCCGCGTCTTCCATCTTATTTAAAATATCGTTTTGAAAATAGGTAGCGAAGATGCCGTGAATCAGTTTTGATGTTTCTTCGCCGCCCGCTCCGTGACGTAATGCAATTTTCATATACAGTTCCTCATTGAATTTTGATTGCAGAGATGACTTAGTTGTCGTGCTGCTCTTACAATCTTTAAATATTTTTCTACTGGCAAAAACTATTGAATTCTGATTGCAAGAATGACATAGTTGCTGTGTTACTCTTGCAACCTTTAATTATTTTTCTGTTTGCATAAAACTATACATCATTTCCTTCACGATATGTTATGCAGCAGGTTCCTTCGCTGCTGACCATACACGCACCAACCGGATGCTCGGGTGTGCAGCGTTTACCAAAATGAGGACACTGCACCGGCAGTGCATCCCCTAATACAATTCTGCTGCAAAGACAGCCTGCCGGAATTTTGTCTTCGTTTAAACCGCGGCTTCCTGCATCAAAATCTTTGTATTTTTCTTTTATGTACAAACCAGAACCCGGCAATAAGCCGATTCCCCGCCAAACTGTGTCGCCGGCTTCGAAGATTTCATTAACCATCTTTTGGGCTGCCGCGTTTCCTACCGGTTTCACAACAGACGGATATTCATTCCACAGACCGGCGTATCCCCTGCTGCTTTCCAGTACAAGACGGGTCATCGCCCGCAACAGCTGTGACTGAGAAAAGCCGCCGATGACCATGGTTTCATCAAATTCTTCCGCCAGTTTCTGAAAGGGTTCACTGCCGGTAATGACGGCCACGTGTCCCGGACACAAAAAACCGTCGATCCTGCCTTTGCGGCACAAAAACGATAAAGCCTGGGGCATGGTTTTTAAGGCCGTCAGAAATCTTATGTTTTTTATATCATTATCCGCTGCCGTTTTAATCACCGTGGCCCACACCGGCGCGGTGGTTTCAAAACCAACAGCGGCTAAAATAAACGTTGTTTCCGGTTGGGCTTTGGCTTTTTCCAACATCTCTTCCGGCGAATAGAAAAAATCTGCAGCGCCGCCCTGGTCTCTGGCTTCCGCCAATGACATGTTGCTGCCCGGTACCGCCAGCATATCCCCAAAAGTCATCACCCGGCAGCCAGGAGCAAACGCATATTCCACCAGTTTATCAATGTAAGACGTGGGCGTCACGCAGACAGGACAACCCGGACCGGACACAAGCGTAATGTTTTCCGGCAACAATTGCCGCAATCCGGTGCGGTATAACGCAGATGTGTGAGTGCCGCACACTTCCATCAGCTTCAGCGGACGTCCCTTATACTGTTGTAAAAAAGCTGCCAGTTCTTTTTCACGCATGATGGATATCCTCAGTCAGTAATTCTGACGGTGCAACCGTTTGTGACTCATCCGCTGCATCTACTGTCGCTTCTTCCAAATCCCGGAACAGCGCGATCCACTCTTTTGCTTCTTCTGTTTCCACTTTCTGGATTGCCATACCGGCATGCACCAATACATAATCACCTGGCGCCACATCTACCATGGAAATGTTCACCGGCACAACCGAACCGGTAAAATCGACGCGGGCGTGATGGTTTTCTATGGATAAAATTTTTCCCGGATATGCTACACACATAAGAACTCCCCGTACTTTCTTAAAGGAACTTGTACATCTCTTGTACAGATATAAAAACCGCCCCGGTATTTTTAATCCGAAGCGGCTATACAATAGCGGCTAAAAAATAAGCGTCAGACAGCTACAAGTTCTTCTCCTTTTTCGTCCTTGACCGCAACACTGTTTTCATACAGGTCATCGGGACCCAGATCCAACTGCTTACTCCAAACAACAGTACCGTGCGAAACATGCGCCTTGTTAAAGAATGTTAAATCCTTTAATTTTGTTGTCATAGGATGACTTAACACCCATGATGCATCATACAATTTAACTTCTCCCGTTATAAAAGTGAGAAGCAATAAATAATTTTTTAAAACAATAACTCTCGAAACTTGTGGCATAGGAGGACGTCTATGATTATCTAATGTTGTCATTTCCTTTCACCTCCACAATACTCGTTCCACTTGGCCTTTTACATTTCCCCTTCAATATTAATTATACTAAAGAATTCTTAAAAGAGCAACCCGCCATCATCTTCTGCACATCAGGCATTTCTTTTAAGGAGACGCCGATTAAACAATATACCCGTAATACGCCTGCCCCAGACTGATACCTCCGTCGCCGCAGGACACTGCTTCGTTATAATAGACCTGAAAATCTCTTTCCTGCAGTTCCTTTGTACAGGTTTCCAACAGAATCCGGTTTGCGAAACAGCCTCCGGCCAGAGCAACTTGCTTTACATTCATACGCTCCGCCATGTCAATCACCATGTTGACAACTGCATAATGAAAACCCAAAGCGGCGGCACAAATATCTTTACGTTCTCTTTTTACTTGTAACAGCACCTCCCATATGGGACCAGGATTGTAGAGAACTTTTTCCAAATTATAATTATTTTTTACATCCGCATTGATAGTTTCGTTGAACCTTTTATCATTGCTGTTTTTATAATCTTCGTCTGACTTATCCCATTCTTTCGCAAACGCAAGCGGAAGCGGCTGTATCTTTTCCATCAGTGCAGTTCGCGCCGCCGACTCCAGCGCCATGGCACAGCGGCCCTGATGGGAATTAAAATCCGCCAGTCCCAACAGACTGGATGCTGCATCAAACAGGCGCCCCATACTGGATGTCTGAATTACATTGACGTCTAACGCTAATGCTTTCTGCACTATGGCAAAACGCGGATCATGACTATGCAAACCTGCCGCAGCCAAATGACAGAGTGCTGTCTTCCACGCCTGCTGCATGGAAACATCTCCGCCTAACATGGGGATAGATTTCAGATGGCCGACCCGTGTAAAACCAGAGCCTTCACAAAGCAAAAACTCTCCGCCCCAGACCGTTCCGTCGGTGCCCAGCCCGGTGCCATCAAAACACACCGCCAGCACTTTTTCTTTCAGATGATGCTCCGCCATCACCGCCAGAGCATGGGCGTGATGATGCTGCACTTGATAAAACGGTACTCCGTTTTGTTCCGCAAACTTTTTGCCCCATTGGGTGGACGCATATCCCGGATGCAAATCCGCAATCACTGCTTGCGGTTTTATATTGAGAAGCTGCATCCAGTCTGCCACAGAGTCAGCAAAAAACTGTTCTGTCTTTTCCAGGGATATATCCCCCGGAATCTCAGACGGAAAGAATTGTCCCTCTGCTGTCAGGCAAAAGCCCGGTTCCATTTGGGCGCCCAGGGCCAAAGCATTATCTTTCCATAATTTTTTATTGGAGGATGTTGCTCTTTCATGTTGCTTATAATTTTCAGTGAGTTTGCACTGCAAATCTGAACTGACAGTATCACAACTATTCTTACAATTCAGGAATGTAATCGGTTCCGGCATGTAGCCTTTCGTACGGCGCAACACCTGTACCCTGCCGTTTATAATTCGCGTTACCGAATCGTCGGCCGGACGCAGGATTTCCCGTTCATAGGTAAACAGTGCGGCAATATTCTTGTGCTCATCAAAAAACCGTTGCGCTTCCTCATCTTTATAAATAATCGGTTGTCCCGTATAGTTGCAACTGGTAACGATAAAAGGAAAGTCAACTTCCAGTTCACTGTAAAAACCCATAGCCGGCAGGAACACGCCCACCTGGTCGGAAACGTCTGTCACGTTGTCTGCAAGAAACGATGGAACTGGATTTCTTTCCTCTGCTTCCACATTTATTTGAGACGAACTCGTTACATCTGTTCTCTTCGTTATAGAAACTTTCAGAGAATCCTCAGCTATTTTTTCAGTCAGCCAATCGTTTTTGCTTTTCTTTTTTTGAAGCAATACTATAGGACGGACCGCTGACTGGAGCAATGATTTTTCTTCTGCAGACATATAGCAAAATTTTTCCGCCAGAGCCAAATCCGTAACCATCACGGCAAAGGGTTTGGACATTCTCTTTTTCAAATCCCGCAGGCGCGTTACAACTTCCGCCCTGTCGGCACGGCAAAGAAGATTAAAACCTCCCACCGCCTTGACCATGATAATTTGGCCCTGCTTCAGCAATTCGCGGGCAACAGTAATTATATTTTTATCTTGCGCCTGCCTGTTTACAGAATTGAAACCGTTACAATTGTTTTCATTATCATCAACAGAAAAATTATTTGAATCAGAATCAATCCTTGCAGAATTATTGTCAGAATTTAAAAAATGTCCTTTACCACAATCTGATTTAAAAATATTCTTGAAACCATCTTTCACAACACATTGCAGTTGCGGTCCGCAATGGTAACAGGAAATGGTTTCCCCGTGACCACGGCGGTTCTGCATGTCGCCGTACTCTTCCGAACAGTCATCACACAACGCAAACTGATCCATGGTCGTGTTGGCACGGTCATACGGCAGCTTGCGGATAATTGTGTAGCGCGGCCCGCATTGGGCACAGGAAATATAGGAATAGCCCTGCCGGCGATTTCCTTTTTCTTTTAATTCCCGCAAACAGTTTTCACAGATACCGATATCCGCAGAAACAGATCTCACTTCATCGCTTTCCGTACTTGCAACGGAAACAAAATTTTCAAATTGCTGATGCAAAACGGTTTCACATAATAGTTTTTCAACACGTACCGGCAGTTCTGCTTTATAGAGACGCTCGCATAATTGTTGTATAGCATCTGGAAATCCTGTGGCAATTATTTCCACATGGGTTCCTGCATTGCGCACAAACCCTGTCAGTTTATTTTCTTTTGCCAAACGACAAACAAGGGGACGGAAACCGACCCCCTGCACTTTTCCGTATACAATTATTGCAACAGTAACATTTTGTTTCATTTCTTGTATCACAAATTGGGGTTTATTTGCAGACTTATGCGGACAGGGAAAGGCCTGAGCAAAACATAGGAAAGGATTGCGTTATTCCATGAGATGAAATTCGCCGCCGTAGCGAGGCTGTCTGAGGGACGAAGTCCCGAGTTCCGAAGCCACAGGCGAATAAATCCATGGAATAGCAATCTTTGACGTTTTTGCGATGCCTTTCCCTGCCGAAAAATCGGCAAATAAATAACATATTCAGAACCCTGCTCGCTGTTTCAGCCACGCAGCGGCTTCCGCGAAACCTTCCCCGGTCTTGCCGCTGACTTTGAATACGGGCGCCGTTTTATTGAGATGCCGGATGCCTTTCATGAAAAATTCTTCATCAAAGTCTACGTAGGGCAGCAGATCAATCTTGTTCAGCACAATAATATCCGCTTTTTCAAAGGCCAGCGGATACTTGTAAGGTTTGTCGCTGCCGTCCGTCACGCTGAGATTGCCCACGTTTTCAATAAACAAAATACCGGGCTTGTCAAACGGCAGCGCATGGATGGCATTGTGCACCAGCGGCGCATCCAGATGGCAGGCGCCAAAGGTGTTGATCTGGGTTGCAGCGATGTTTTGTCTGCGCAGCCGTTCCGTATCGATATCCGATTCAATATCGCCTTCGATGACATATCCGGGCACATCCAGATGTTTCAGCAGGTTTTCCAGGGTGGTGGTCTTCCCCGCTCCCGGCGCCCCCATGATATTCACCGCGAAAATTTTATGTTCCGCCAGATGTTCGTGAACATGCTCCGCAATATGGTTGTTCTTTGCGTGGATGTCCACCATCACATCCGCTTTCATCATATGCATTGGAATCCTTCCTCCGTTTCCAACTCTAATCATTCAAGGAAAAAGATAACTGTCAAGAAGTGGAGTTTGTGTCCGCAGCAGGTTCGTCCTCTACTTCCAGTTCCACGCATTTCACGTAGAATTCTTTCCCAATTTCCGTCGGGCTTCCGTCTCCACCGCAAAACGGACACTGAAAGGAAAAGCGTTTCCGCTCAAACAGTTTTCCGCAATGGTCACAACGCAGTTGGGGCTTCACGCCTTCAATAACAAGCTTTGCTCCCTCACAGAGCGTACCTTCCGCCACCACGTCAAAATACATCTGGATGGACTCGCCGATAAAACCGGAATCTTCTCCCACTACCAAATCAATACGGCGCACCCGGCCTTTGTTCTTTCTGGCAGTTTCCGAAGCGATATCCACGATTTGAACAGTAACGGGATATTCATGCATGAGATTACTCTTTCTGCGCCGCCGCTTTTTTTGCCTGCGCCGCGGCGATGGCAGCCTTTTGTGCTTCCGTCAAAACCACCTGAGGCTTGGGCGGAGGCGGCGGTCCCTGCAGCACTTCTTCCGTTTTCTCGGTTGCCGGCGCCGTATATTCCGTGTCCATGGACAGGCACTTTTTCGGGCAGTTTGTCACGCACTCCTTGCACTGCACGCAGGCAAAGCGGTTGATCTTCCAGGTGCGGGCATTCCGGTCCACCGTAATGGCGTCGGACGGACAGTTCCGCATGCACATGCCGCAGAAGATACAGTTGTTGATATCGTTGATGACCTTGCCCCGGTCTGCTTCATACACTTTTCTCGGTTTAAATGGATATTGACTGGTTGCCGGCGGTTTAAACAGATTGCCCAGCATCTCGCTGGCAAAGGACATAAAACTCATCGCCAGACCTCCTCGTTTTATGATTTAGCGTTTTTGCTAACAATATAATTTCAGAAAATGCAGTGACACCACGTTGCTTGTTTTTATCTTTCACAGCAGCTGATGCAAGGGTCGATAGTCAGGATAATGTTCGGCACATCCGCCAGATCGCAGCCCTGCAGCATTTTTACCAGCACCGGGATGTTCGCGTTGGTCGGCGTACGCAGACGGAACCGTTCCAGATTCTTAGTCTTGTTGCCTTTTACGTAATACACCGCTTCGCCCCGGGGTTGTTCCACGCGGGTAAAATATTCCGCTGCAGGCGGGAAGCCTTTTACCGGTACTGCGATGTCTCCGGCCGGCATGTTTTCCACACAGCCTTTGATGATGTCCAGGGACTGATACAGTTCCAGCAGGCGGACTTTGACACGGGCGAAACAATCGCCTTCGGTAGCAAGGACCGGGGTAAAACCTAATTCTTTGTAGGCTCCCCCTTCGTCTCCTATCCGGTAATCCTGCGGCACGCCGCTGGCCCGGGCCGTAGGGCCTACGCAGCCAAGCGCCACCGCTTCATCATAAGTCACCGTGCCGACGCCTTTCAACCGGGCATGGATCGTTTCATCATTCAGAAAGATATCCGCAACTCCGTCAATCTCTTTCTTCAGCGCATCCAGGCGCTTCACGATTTCTTTTAACTCCTGATCGGGAATATCCCGGCGCACACCGCCCACTTTGCAGACGGAAAAGATAACCCGTCCGCCGGTGGTCTGTTCGATGATATCCAGAATCGTTTCACGGATACGCCAGCACTGCATAAACAAACTCTCAAACCCCAGAGCGTCGGCGCCCAGTCCTGCCCACAGCAGATGGCTGTGGAGACGGGAAATTTCGTGCCAGATGGTACGCAGGTACTCCGCCCGTTTCGGAATTTCAATTTCCATCAGGCCTTCGATGGCCTTGCTGTAACCCCAGCCGTGACCGAAAGAACAGATGCCGCAGACCCGTTCCGCTACATACACATATTCCTGGAAGCCGCGCTTCTCTACCAGTTTTTCCAGACCCCGGTGAACATACCCAATGGAAGGAATCGCCTTTACAACTTTTTCGTCCTCCAGCTCGAGATCGAAATGGATCGGCTCCGGCAATACCGGATGCTGGGGACCAAAAGGTACAACTGTACTTTTGCCCATATCAGTTTCCTCCTTCCGCAGGTTTTGCTGCCGGTGCAGCAGGTTTCGCCGCCGGTTTTACCGCAGCGTCCACACCCAGTCCGGGCCGCAGGTTCACCTTTACGGCCGCGGCCGGCTGTTTCGCGTTAGCCAGCTCGTGCCAGGGCATGGGTTTGGCAAGATGGAAGAACTTTCCGCCGTAATCCACTTCCGGCGCAATGAATTCCACGTTCAGGCCGAACAGGTCATGGATCTCGTTTTCCCAGACAAAGGCGTACCAGTACTGGCTGGTAACACTCATCACGGAACCCTCCAGCGGCACCACGACCCGAAGGTTTTCCATCACATAATCCTTATCAAAACTGTAAGTCAGTTCGTAGCCTTCCGGAACCCGGGTGCACAGGATCTGCACCATGCGGTACCCGTCCTTTTTATACTGCGCCGCTTTGCCCAGCAAATCAGCAGCTGCTGTCTGAATAAAAATCTGTTTCATTTCCCGGCCTCCTGACTTTTATTGATAGCCACTTCCGGTTCTAATTCTCTTTCCCGCAGAGCCTGTTTTTCTCTCACAGGAACCGCCAGTGCTTTCTGCTTTTCTTCCAGCACAGACAGGCCTTTCACCACGCCGTCGATAATGGATTCCGGCCGGGCCGCGCAGCCCGGTACATACACATCCACAGGGATCGCTTTATCCATACCGCCCAGCATATTGTAGCAGTCTCGGAACACACCGCCGCTGCAGGCGCAGGTCCCTACCGCGATGACCACTTTCGGTTCCGGAATCTGTTCATAAATCTGTTTCACGACCGGAAGGTTCTGGGTATTCACGCCGCCTGTTACCAGAAAAATGTCCGCATGCTTGGGATTGCCGGTATTCACGATCCCGAACCGTTCCACGTCATACAGCGGGGTCAGGCAGGCGAGCACCTCGATGTCGCAGCCGTTACAGCTGGAGCCATCGTAATGAACAAGCCAGGGAGATTTCTTTATATAACTCATATAAGCCGCATCCTTTCCTTGCCATGCTTATTGTAATATCATTCTTGCCGAAGTCTGTTGCAACTTCATAATACGACAGAAAACATAATCAGCGTATCTGCATCAGGAACATAATGTTTACAAAACCTGCAACCAATGTAACCAGCCAGGTCGAGGCCAGCATGTTTTCCCATTTTACGCGGGAACAGCAGTTGTCCACCAGAATATCGCCAAAATAAGTGAAGGCGCACATGAACAGCCCCAGCGCCGGACTCCAGGGCGCGGTCCAGGCAAAGAACAGGTAAACAAAACCAAGCAGGAACACATTTTCATACCAGTGCGCCAGTTCAATCAGCGCCAGCGAACGTCCGGAAATTTCAGTCAGCGCCCCCTGGATCAGTTCCTGATGCGCTTCATGTGAAACGGAAAGGTCAAAGGGCGATTTGCGGAATTTAATCAGCAGGATATAGCTCAGCCCGACAAAAATACCGGGCATGTAGATAAAATTCATCTGGGGGGATTTCAATATCTCACCGATACTGAATGTGCCGCAGTTCAGGTAAAATCCCAAGGCCATCAGAAGCAGCATGGGCTCGTAGGACATGGTCTGCACCAGTTCCCGTTCCGCGCCGATCTGACTGTAGGGAGAGTTGGAAGAATACGCAGCGACAATAAAGCAGACGCTGGCCATGGTGAGCGTGAACACCACCAGCAGAATATCTCCATGCGTAAAGAAGAACAGGCCGCTGATCACCACAAAGAGCAGAAAGCCGGTCACGTAAAAACTTTGGGCTTTGTTTACCGCCACAGGCTGTTTATCCCAAAGTTTGAAAAAATCGTAAAAGGGCTGCATAATGGGAGGTCCAACCCTGCGCTGCATGCGTGCGGAAATTTTGCGGTCAACACCGGCCAGAAGGCCGCCGATAACCGGCGCCAGGATCAGATATGCAATCCCCGAAATAATGTTGATGACCATCTCAGACATGGAAAGCACCTCCGAATATTATCGCAAACTCAATTAACAGGCAGGAACCGCAAAGAATGAATCCGCACAGTTTCATTTTTGCCTCCCCGAACCATTTTTCCATATACCAGTTCCGGACCGTGACCGGAATCACCTGCCCGGCCGCGCCGCGATACGACTGGTTGTCGCCGAGGTTTTCCCCGGCCAGGTTGGTGACCACCAGTTTCTTTTCCTGCCCTTTGCCGAAACGCAGCGGCAGGACCACCAGCAACAGGACCATCATGGACATGATCAGCAGGTTGCTCCGGGAAATAACTTCCATCGTTGTTTCATAGGTAACTTCCAGATATGGAATGACCGCCATCTGGGAAATAACCGGGAACAGTACGCAGGTCACAATGGTCAGGGCGCTTAACGTACGTAATGCCAGCCACTCTACACCGTGGATCCCTTCTTCCAGGTTTTTCTCTGCGGGAATGTACGCCGTAATTTTGCCCAGCCACTTGGTCCAGTAGAACAAGGTGGTGGAAGAACCAAACACGAGGACCAGTAATAACAGCGGATGTCCCGCATCCACAAAGGCTTTCATGGCGGCCCATTTGGAGATCAGCATGCCGAACGGCGCCAGGAACATGCCGCAGATGCCGATGATCATGCAGAGAGACAGGCCCGGCAGCGAGCAGAACATACCGTCAAAGTTTTCAATGTTACGGCTGCCCAGCTGCTGTTCCGCCGTGCCCACCGAAAGGAACATAAGGCTCTTGGCCACTGCGTGGAAAACTACGATCATAATAGCAGTCCAGGCTGCTTCATAGGAACCGATGCCCGCGCAGCAGACGATGAGGCCCAAGTTGGAAATTGTGGAATATGCCAGCACTTTTTTGCCGTCAGACTGGGAAATGGCCACAAAGGATGCAAACAGGAATGTGGCTCCGCCGATGAACATGGTCATCAGGCCTGCATGGTTCGGGCCCAGCACGGGGCAAAGTTTGATGATCAGGAACACGCCTGCCTTTACCATTGTGGAAGAATGCAGCAAAGCCGAAGTCGGCGTAGGCGCGACCATGGCTCCCAGCAGCCAGCCGGAGAACGGCATCATGGCAGCTTTGGTAAAGCCGCAGAAGACCAGCAGCGCAACTGCAATGTCCACAGGCTGCGAGCTGCGACCCAGATTGATCAGCATGGAAAGTTCCACGGATTCATACTCCGCGCCCAGCCAGAGAATGGCGGCGGCAAACGCTACGCCGCCCAGCAGGTTCATCCAGAGGGCCTTAAACGAATTTTCCACAGCCTCTTCCGTCTGTGTGTAGCCGATAAGCAGGAATGAACACAGGCTGGTGATTTCCCAGCAGGTGTACATGATCAGCAGATTGTTGGAAATGACCAGGCCGAACATGGCCGACAGGAACAGGAAGATGACAAAGAAGAAGAACGGACGCCGGTCCTGCACGTCGCGATGCTCTTTCTGGAACTCTTCCATATAACCTAATGAGAAGACGGCGATCAGACTGCCGATAATGCCGGCAATCAGTACCATGATCAGCGCAAAATTGTCAATGAGCAAATCATGGCGCGCTTCAATCGCGTGGCCTATCCCCTTTTCAAACCAGAGGATCCCGGCAAGCTGTATCAGTTCCAGGAACGCAATCTTGAATTTTTTAAACTTTATCAGCGTGTAATAGAAAATAACAGCAGCGGCAATGACATCCACAGCAAGCAGAACCGCCGGCAAAAATCCCCCGGTAATTTTTAAAAATGCCGGGTGCCCAAAGTACCGGATTGCCGTCCCTACAGATAAGACCATAGTAACGGCCGCTGCCAGCTTCACAAGGATGTTACGGGCCCCATTGCCCCGCAGGCAGAACGCAAGGATTGCCGCCACGAAAGGCACGCCAATCAATAAACCTGGTAAACACATAAAGCAGTCCTTCTTTCCTAATTAGTGTACATAATAAACCGAAATGCGGTGAATATAGCGTATACTATATCACACTATACGGGATATGACAAGGCTTGTTTTAAATTTTTATTTATATTCCCGCTGACCGCAATTCTATTGTAATATTCGCAACACTATTACGGTAGTTACAGTGACGGAAACCGGAACATCACCGGTTTTTTCCTGTACTGCCGAAACCGCCGCTCCGGTCTTCTTTTTTCGTGTCTTTATCGTCATCTGTCGTCAGGTACTTGTAAAAAATGCCCTGGGCTACCCGTTCGCCTTTCTTTAAAACTATTGGTTCTAAACCGGTATTCACCAGCGCAAGCATGATATGTCCTTCATTGTCGGGATTATTATAATAATCCGCATCGATGATTCCCACATTGTTGACAAGGCGGATTCCCTTTTTAATTGCCATGCTGGAACGGATATGCACACCCAGGAATTCATCTTCCTGCATATATGCCTTGACGCCGGTAGGTACCATCACCATACGGCCCGGCAGCAGAGCTACGTCTTCCGGAACACAGATGTCATATCCGGCAGAGGTTTTCGTCTTGCGAACCGGCATGGGAAAAACAACATCTTTATATTTATTGATTTTTTCAAAACCACGGATTCTCATTTTACATCCTCCCCATTTCATTTTCGGTTTCCCGGCACAAGCACCGGGCATAAAAAAGCTATCATAATTATTATACCATATCCTTCACAATTTATCGAAAAATATTCACAGTTCCGCAATTCTACTTTCAAAAACACAATTATTCATATATAATGTTGATAAAGACATTATTAATGATTTGGTAAAGATTAAAGAAAGAACATCAGAAAAAGGAGGAAACACATGGAAACAACACAGGTCGTAAATTTCAGGCGGGAGGTTCTGCGCCGGATTGCAGAATACACATGGAACGACTGTCTGCCGGAGCACATTTATGATATTCTTTATAATACTGTAAAAGACAATACTAGCCGTGTCCGTTGCTGCGTGCATAAAGAACGGGCCGTATTGAAAAACCGCATCCAAATGGCGTTATGGCAGCCCCTGGGCCTCAATATCATCAATGCGGCAAAAGCTGCACTAGATGGGGAATTCGACAAAAAACTTCCTATCATCGACGTGCTGCCAGATGCCTGTGACGCCTGCCCCATTGACAAATACTATGTTACCGATTTGTGCCGGCACTGCATCCAGCATAACTGCATGAACAACTGCCCCAAAAAAGCCATCTCCATTGTCAACAACAGGGCTTTTATCAATCGTGATATCTGCATCGAATGCGGGCGCTGTTCCAAATCCTGTCCTTACGGCGCCATTATCGAAATCAGCCGTCCCTGCATCCGGGCCTGTGCCCTGAATGCACTTTCCGCCGGCGAAGATAAACGAACTAAAATCGATTACGAAAAATGCACAAACTGCGGCAACTGTCGGGAAGCCTGTCCCTTCGGCGCACTGGATGAACGAAGCATGATCGTTCCCCTGCTGTTATCCTTAAAGCAACATAAACCAGTTATTGCCATGCTGGCTCCCTCGTTCGTGGGACAGTTCGGCATGAAAATTACCCCTGCCCAGGTAATCGCTGGATTATATAAATTAGGTTTTACAGATGTGGTAGAAGTCGCTGTCGGCGCCGACATTACGACATTGCATGAAGCGGAAGAGTTTTTGGAAAAAGTTCCGAAAAAACTGTCCTTCATGACCAGTTCCTGCTGTCCGGCCTTTGTTTCCCTGGTAAAAAAGCATTTTCCGGAATATGAAGAAAACATTTCAAAGACCACATCCCCCATGGTTTCCTGCGGCTTATATGTCAAAAACAAAAATCCGGAAGCCATGACCTGCTTCATCGGCCCCTGCATCGCCAAAAAGCGGGAATCCCTGGAACATCCGGACGCCGTTGATTTTGTGCTGACCTATG
The DNA here is from genome assembly GCA_900315925.1 of uncultured Selenomonadales bacterium. Lineage (GTDB taxonomy): Bacteria > Bacillota > Negativicutes > Acidaminococcales > Acidaminococcaceae > Succiniclasticum. The sequence continues at coordinate 60,581 of ONAV01000019.1, forward strand.
AAGAACTGCAGTGCATCTTCGAAGGGACCGGCATCGATCTGTCACAGCCGGCAGACAAGGAATATGTCACCCAAGCCACGGCCGGCGGCATCGGTTTCCCGTTAACACGGGGCGTACAGGCCTCCATGAAAGAGGTTCTGCCTTTGGACCGTCAGGCATCATTATCTGCAGAATATGCTGACGGACTGGAATTCTGCAAGGATAAACTGAGCCAGATCAAATCCGGTAAACTCACTGCAGAGTATTTTGAAGGCATGGCCTGCTGCAACGGCTGTGTCAACGGACCCGGCTCACTGGCGCAGCAGGGCCTGACCCGCGTGCTTGTGACCAAATTCCAGAAAACGGCGGAAAAAAAGACCAGCAATCAACTACCGGAAGCAGTCGATGCGGTTAAAAATATAAGTTTCGAAATTCAGTAAACGCAATATAATAAATACAGTAAAATCAAAACCGGCCGAAAAACGGCCGGTTTTTTTGTGATACAAATGATTCAGTGTTTTTTTCGGTTTGTCCTGAAAACCGCATAAAAAAACCGGCGCCCAAAGGACGCCGGCCAGCAAATACTGTGTAGTTCTCTATCTCTTATTTCCCCTGCAGGATCGCCTTGCGGGACAGATTGATACGGCCCTTGCTGTCAATTTCCACACATTTCACCATGATTTCGTCGCCGACAGAGACAACGTCTTCCACTTTCTCTACCCGTTCGGTGGAGAGTTGGGAAATGTGGACCATACCTTCCTTGCCCGGCAGGATTTCCACAAAGGCGCCGAAGTTCATAATGCGGGTCACTTTGCCGGTATAAACCTTGCCCACTTCTGCTTCTGCCGTAATGCCGTCAATCGTTTTGATGGCTTTTTCAATAGCATCAGAATCCGGGGAAGCGATATAAACCTTACCGGAATCTTCAATATCAATTTTGGCACCGGTTTCTTCCACGATTTTCTTAATGGTCTTGCCGCCAGGCCCGATGATCTTGGCAATCTTTTCCGGATCCACGGTGATGGAAGTAATCTTGGGAGCCCATCTGGACAGGGACTTGCGAGGCTCGCTGATGCATTCCATCATCTTGCCCATGATGAATTCGCGGCCGCGTTTAGCCTGTGCCAGCGCCTGTTCAAAAATTTCGCGGTTGATGCCGTCGATCTTCATATCCATCTGCATGGCAGTAATGCCGTGTTCCGTACCGGCAACCTTGAAGTCCATATCGCCCAGCGCGTCTTCCAGGCCCTGGATATCCGTCAGGATGGTGAAGAAGTCACCGTCTTTTACCAGGCCCATAGCCACACCGGCCACCGGAGCTTTAATAGGCACGCCCGCATCCATCAGGGACAGAGTGCTGGCGCAAACGGAACCCATGGAAGAAGAACCGTTGGATTCCAGTACTTCGGAAACCAGGCGCAGGGTGTACGGGAAATCTTCTTCGGAAGGAATCACCGGCAGCAATGCGCGTTCCGCCAGTGCACCGTGACCTATCTCGCGACGGCCCGGGCTGCGCAGGGGTTTGGTCTCCCCAACGGAGTACGGCGGGAAATTGTAATGATGGATGTAGCGCTGCATCTCTTCCGGTCCCAGGCCTTCGATGACCTGTGCTTCACGCAGCGGGGCCAGGGTGCAGGCGTTCATGATCTGGGTCTGACCGCGGGTGAAGAGCGAAGAGCCGTGTACCCGGGGCAGCAGGCCTACCCGGCAGGTAACCGGACGTACTTCGTCCAGCGCCCGTCCGTCCGGACGGATCTTGTCCACCGCGATGGTGCGGCGCACGATTTTCTTAACCAGCTTCTGGGTAATATAGGCAACGTCGGTGCCG
>ONAV01000049.1 GCA_900315925.1 uncultured Selenomonadales bacterium
ATCAACCATGTTGTTACCGATGCGGAAATAGCTCAGTTGGTAGAGCACAACCTTGCCAAGGTTGGGGTCGCGAGTTCGAGTCTCGTTTTCCGCTCCATGTAAATCCATCCCGGTCCATCGGCCGGGATTTTTTATTGGCAGGAAAGCCTGCCGTAAAGAGACGGTTCGGTTTCAGGGGAATCGTCAGACGCTTTGCAGGTTTCACAGAAAATTTTCTTTTGGGAACCGGCTTTTTGGGTGTGTTTGCTTGTCAAATAGAGCGCGTTGTGATATTATATTGTAGCATTGTGAAAATGGGGTGGTTTTTATGCCCCAAAATTTACAGGGTTATTACAATTAGTAACATATATTAAGGGAGGATTTTTTCAAATGAATGTAAGTGTTACCAGAGAAGGAAACGACGCGGCATTAAAGATTGCCGTTACTGCTGCCGAAGTTGACAAAAGCTTTAAACAGGCTGTAGCAAGGATTGCGAACCAGGTACGGATCCCCGGCTTCCGTCCGGGCAAAGCGCCTCGTAATATTATCGAAATGCATTACGGTAAAGCGGCCGTAAAGGAAGAAGCCTTCAATATCTGTGTGAACCGGGCTTACCAGCAGGCCATTGAAACGGAAAAGCTGATGCCGGTTTCCGATCCGGAAGTGAAGGATGAGAAAAAGGCCTTTGAAGAGTTTGCCGAAGGCAAGGATTTTGAAGTTGACGTTGCGGTTGTGCTGAAACCGGAACCGGAACTGGGCGAATACAAAGGCATCCATGTGGATAAGAAAGAAGCCAAGGTTTCCGACGAAGACGTGGACAAAGCCCTGGAAGAACTGCGCAACCGCGGCGCGAAGATGGTGGATACCGATGACGAGACCGTTATCGAAAAAGGCGACTTCGCCATTATCGACTTTGCCGGTACGGTGGACGGGGAAGCCTTCAGCGGCGGCGAAGGCAAGGGTTATCCGCTGGAAGTCGGTTCCGGCTCTTTCATTCCCGGCTTTGAAGACCAGCTGATCGGATTGAAGAAAGATGACGACACCGATGTGGACGTAACCTTCCCGGAAAGCTACTTCGTTCCCGAACTGGCCGGCAAGCAGGCTATCTTCAAGGTGCATATCCAGGCTGTAAAGCATAAGGAACTGCCAGAACTGAACGATGAATACATTGCCAAGTACACCCGCTACAAAACCGTTGCGGAAGCGAAAGAAGATTATAAGAAGCACATGCAGGAAGCTGCGGAGCGGGATGCCAAAACCGAATATGAAAACGCGCTGATTGATACAGCCGTAAATAATGCAAAGATGGATGTTCCCCCGGTTATGATCGAAGACCGCATCACCCAGATGGTGGAAGAGATCAAACTGAATCTGGAAAGCCGTAAGATGACGCTGGACCAGTACATGCAGTACACCGGCATGGATATGGCGAAGCTGCGTGAGGCACAGCGTGAAGGCGCAGAAAAGAATGTTCGTACCGACCTGGTACTGGATGCGATTGCCAAGGCGGAAAACATCCAGGTCGATATGGCTGATGTAGATGCCCAGCTCCAGTCTATTGCAGACCAGAACGGCGCCCGTTTGGAAGATGTAAAGACCATCATCCGCAAGAACAACAACATGGGGCTGCTTCTGGCCAACATCCTGCGTCACAAGGCTGCCCATGTAATTTTGGACAACGCAAAATAATAAATAAGCGGTAAGCATGAGGAGCTGTCTGTGCGCATGTACAGACAGCCCTTTTGTCCTGAACGCGTAAAACGGTATAAAACAAATCTGGAAGGAGTGAACTGTATGAGTTATGTTCCAATTGTCGTTGAGCAGAATAACCGGGGCGAACGCTCCTATGATATTTATTCCCGCCTTTTGAAAGACCGGATCGTTTTTCTGACAGGCCCCATCACGGATGAAGTGGCAAATGTTGTCATCGCGCAGCTGCTGTTCCTGGAATCGGAAAATCCGGACAAGGATATTCATTTGTATATTAACAGCCCGGGGGGCAGCGTGACTGCCGGCATGGCGATTTACGATACCATGCAGTACATCAAGCCTGACGTATCTACCATCTGCGTAGGACTGGCAGCCAGCATGGCTTCCATCCTGCTCATGGCCGGCAAGAAAGGGAAACGTTACGCCCTGCCTCATTCGGAAGTAATGATCCATCAGCCCCTGGGCGGGTATGAAGGCCAGGCGTCCGACATTGCCATCCACGCAAAAAATATTCTTCGGATCCGGGAAGAAATGTATGATGTAATCGTGAAGCATACAGGAAAGACCAAAGAAGCTGTGGCCGCGGATACGGACCGGGATAATTTCCTGACGGCCAAAGAGGCGATGGCTTACGGTATCATCGATCAGGTCGTAGACCGTATGCCGGAAGCATAACCGGCTGTGTGAAACGCAGCTGACCGGAACTACAGCCGCAGAAAATACGGCGGACCGTTCCGGACCCGGGCAGATCGTGAGGCCCAAACTAAATTAATCAGACAGCAAGAGGAGTTACAGATGAGTTTTTCTGATAATAAAAAAAGTGATGTGATTTGTTCTTTCTGCGGAAAACGAAACGATCAGGTGAAGCGGATGCTGGCCGGTCGTAACGGGTACATTTGCGACGAGTGTATCGAATTGTGTTCCGAAGTCCTGAAAGAAGAATACGAACAGGATAATAATATTACGTCGCCGAAAGCGTTGCAGAACCTGCCGACACCGAAGGAGATCAAGGCGATTCTGGACGAGTATGTAATTGGCCAGGATGAGCCGAAGAAGACGCTGGCTGTGGCAGTGTATAATCATTACAAACGGATCAACTACGGAAGCGCGCGGCCGGAAGATAAGGATGTGGAACTGCAGAAATCCAATATCCTGATGCTGGGGCCTACCGGCAGCGGGAAGACCCTGCTGGCCCAGACGCTGGCCCGGATCCTACAGGTACCCTTTGCCATTGCGGATGCTACCACACTGACCGAAGCCGGGTATGTGGGAGAAGACGTGGAAAACATTCTGCTGCGCCTGATCCAGAATGCGGATTACGATATTGAAAAAGCCCAGAGAGGCATTATTTATATTGATGAAATTGACAAGATTGCCAGGAAGTCGGAAAACGTTTCCATTACCCGGGACGTTTCCGGTGAAGGCGTACAGCAGGCCCTGCTGAAAATCCTGGAAGGAACGACTGCCAATGTTCCGCCTCAGGGCGGGCGCAAGCACCCCCATCAGGAATTCCTGCAGATCGACACGACCAATATCCTGTTCATCTGCGGCGGCGCGTTTGCCGGTCTGGAGAGCATCATTAAAGAGCGTATCGATACCAAGACTATGGGCTTTGGCGCAGACATTAAAAAGAAAACAGAGCTGAAGGCGGAGGATTCCCTGTTTAAGCAGGTGATGCCGGAGGACCTGATGAAGTTCGGCCTGATTCCCGAGTTTGCAGGCCGGCTGCCGGTTATGGTCAGCCTGGATGCGCTGGATAAAGAAGCGCTGGTGCGCATTTTAAAGGAACCGAAAAACGCGCTGATCAAACAGTATCAGCATTTCCTGAGCATGGATAATGTAGAGTTGGTATTTGAGGACGGAGCTCTGGTGGCTATTGCGGAAGAAGCCCTGCGCCGGGAGACCGGAGCCCGCGGCCTGCGCTCCATCATTGAAGGAATCATGCGGGACGTAATGTACGAAGTGCCTTCCCGTACCGATGTGGTAAAATGTATTGTCACGGAAGACACGGTACGGAAGCATGTGGAGCCGGAACTGATTGTTGCCTGACGGAGGAAATAAGTTGGATACCCTTTCTCATATTTTGCCGCTGCTGCCCTTACGCGGCCTGGTGATTTTTCCCGGCACGGTGATGAACCTTGACATCGCCAGGGCAAGGTCGCTGAATGCTGTGAACGTGGCCATGCGGCATGGCAAAAAAATATTTATTGTTTCCCAGATTAAATCAGAAGCAGAAGAGCCGGCGCTGGATAATCTTTACAAAGTGGGCGTGGTTGCCGAGATCCGGCAGATGCTCAAGCTGCCGGGCGGTTCGGTGCGGATTCTGGTGGAAGGTCTCTGTCGCGCAACCGCAGACCGGGTGACTGACGGTGTGGATGGTTGCTGGGCTGCCTCTATTACGGAACTGTCAGCCCGGGCGTTGAATGAAAACGGCTTGGAACTGGAAACGTTGCGCCGTATGGTGGTTTCCGAATTTGAAAAATGGGTGCTGCTGGGCAAAAAAATCAGTCCGGAGATACTGCTTTCGTTTAAAGATAATCCGGATGCAGGCATTGTGGCAGATACCATAGCCGGTTATCTGGATGTGAATCTGGCAACCAGACAGCTGCTGCTGGAAACGGTGTCTGTGAAAACCAGACTGGAAAAACTGTATGAGATCCTGCACAAGGAAATGACGATTTCCGAGCTGGAAAAGCGTATTGCCCAGAAGGTGCATCAGAATATTGAGCAGAACCAGAAAGAATATTATCTGCGGGAACAGATAAAAGTTATCAGCCAGGAACTGGGCGATGCGGAAGATGTTCATGCGGAAGCGGAAGAATACCGGGAAAAGATGAAGGCGCTGCCCTTACCGGAAGAAGTAGTAAAGGGCCTGAACAAAGAGGTTGACCGCCTGTTCAAGATGCCCCCCATGATGGCGGAAAGCGCGGTGATCCGGAATTATCTGGATACGGTGCTGGAGCTGCCCTGGGGAAAATATGACAAAAACGGCTTTGATATTAACAAGGCTGCCCGGATCCTTGACAAACACCATTATGGCCTGAAGAAGGTCAAGGAACGTATCCTGGAACATCTGGCGGTGCAAAAGCTGGCCAAGACCAACAAGGCGCCAATCTTGTGCCTGGTAGGTCCGCCCGGCGTGGGCAAGACTTCCATGGCTGTGTCGATCGCGGAAGCCGTCAACCGTAAGTTTACCCGGGTTTCTCTGGGCGGCGTGCGGGACGAGGCGGAGATTCGCGGACATCGCCGGACGTACATCGGGGCCATGCCGGGGCGGCTGATTCACGGGATGCAGAAAGTAGGCTGCCTGAATCCGCTGTTCCTGCTGGATGAAGTGGACAAGATGGCCAGTGATTTCCGGGGCGATCCTGCTTCTGCGCTGCTGGAAGCGCTGGATCCGGAACAGAATCACGCGTTCAGCGATCATTTTATTGAGTACTCGTTTGATTTGTCTTCCGTGTTTTGGATCGTAACGGCCAATACGGTGGAAACCATTCCCCCCGCCTTGCTGGACCGGCTGGAGGTCATTGAGTTATCCAGTTATACGGAAGAGGAAAAATTAAATATTGCCCGGCTTCATCTGCTGCCCAAGGAGATGGAAGCCAACGGCCTGACTGGAAAGACATTTTCCATTACCTCCGGCGCCATCCGGAAAATCATCCGGGAGTATACCAGGGAAGCAGGCGTGCGCCGTCTGGAACGGCAGCTTGCGAAACTGTGCCGCAAGGTTGCCTATCGTATTGTTACGGAAAAGGAAACCGACGCGAAGGTAACCGTGAAGAACCTGACGGATTACCTTGGTCCCTGCATTTATCTGGAGTCGGACCTGCGCGCCCGGGAAGAGGTTGGCATCGTGACCGGCCTGGCCTGGACCAGCGTGGGCGGCGAACTGCTGAAAGTGGAAGTACTGGCGGCGGAAGGGAAGGGCGGTATGACCCTGACCGGCCAGCTGGGCGACGTAATGAAAGAGTCCGCCCGGGCCGGTTACACGTATATCCGTTCCCGTTATAAAGAACTGGGATTAAAAGAAGACTTCTATGATAAAACGGACATCCATATCCATCTGCCGGAAGGCGCTATTCCCAAGGACGGGCCTTCTGCCGGTATCACCATGGTGACGGCGATGGTTTCGGCCCTGACGGGACGGCCTGTTAAAGCGGATCTGGCTATGACCGGGGAAATTACCCTTTCCGGCAAGGTGCTTCCCGTAGGGGGGATCAAGGAAAAAATGCTGGCAGCGCATCGCTACGGGGTAAAGACCGTGCTGCTGCCGGAGCGGAATATGCAGGACCTGACCGAACTGCCGGAAAAAGTGCGGGAGGATATTCAGTTTATACCGGTGAACCATATGGATGAAGTGCTGAAACTGGCACTGAAGCCGTAAGGATATCGCCGCAGTTGTGCTATAATGTAATCAGATAAAGGGAAGTGCGGAGACATTGCGTCCGCATTTTCGGAAGAATGAGGGGCGGTAGTATGCGGAAAAAATATGATGTAGCTGTAATTGGCGGAGGACCTGCCGCTATTTTTGCCTGCTGGGAGTTCAGTGAAAAGTTCCCCGGGCTTTCCGTAGTTATGCTGGAAGAAGGGCATACGGTAGCGAAACGGCACTGTCCGCTGGCTGCCGGTAAAACCGACCACTGCCTGCGCTGTGTTCCCTGTGCGATCATGCGGGGGTTCGGCGGCGCCGGTGCTTTTTCGGACGGCAAATATAACTTTACTACCGAATTTGGCGGCTGGCTGCCAGAGTATCTGCCCAAGCAGACCGTGATGGACCTGATTGATTACGTGGATTCCATCAACTGCAGGTACGGCGCGCCCGGCGAAACCTTTACAACCAAGAATTCTTCCATCGGCCGCAAGGCGCTGGGATATGACCTGCACCTGTTAAACGGCAAAGTACGTCACCTGGGTACGGAAAACAACCTGCAGATCATGGAGAATATTTACAGCGATCTGAGTAAGAAAGTAGATATTTTCTGTGATACAAAAGTGAACAGCTTCTGCAAGCAGGAAGATGAATTCGTGCTGGATACGTCGAAAGGCGAACTGCGCAGTACCTATCTGATTGCGGCTCCCGGCCGGGCCGGCGCGGAATGGTTTACGGAGCAGGGACTGAAGCTGGGGCTTGCTTTTACCAATAATGCAGTAGACATAGGCGTCCGTGTGGAAGTGCCGGCTGCGGTCTTTAAGCACATTACCGATGAAGTGTATGAGGCAAAGCTGGTCTACCGTACCAAACAGTACAATGATCTGGTGCGGACGTTCTGCATGAACCCCAACGGCTATGTGGTAGCGGAAAACACGGATGGCATCGTCACCGTAAACGGTCACAGCTATGCGGATCCGGCGCGGCAGAGTGAGAATACGAATTTTGCCCTGCTGGTGAGCAACAAATTTACGGAACCATTCAAAGAACCGCATCAATACGGCAAACGGATTGCCTCTTTTTCCAACCTGTTAGGCGGAGGCGTGCTGCTGCAACGTTTCGGAGATCTGGTCAAAGGCCGCCGTACCGATGAAAGGCGTCTGGCAAAAAGCTTTACGCGTCCTACCCTGAACGCAACGCCGGGGGATCTGAGCCTGGTGCTGCCGAAGAGGCAACTGGACGATATTATTGAAATGATTTATGCATTGGACAAGATTGCTCCCGGCATGGCCAACGCGGATACGCTTCTGTACGGGGTGGAAGTGAAATTCTACAGTTCCCGTCTGGATCTGGATGAGCATCTGGAAACAAAAATTCCTAACTTGTTTGCGGCCGGGGACGGCGCCGGCATTACCAGAGGTTTGTCCCAGGCCAGTGCCAGCGGTGTATTTATTGCGAGAGAGATAGGAAAACGGGCACAGAAATTATCGTGAAGAGGGCCGCGACGGAAAGCGGCGTTATCGGATACAGATGAGGAGGTGCACATGGCAAAAGAACACTGGGATGTGATCCGTGCGGAATTTATTACATCTGCAGTCCGTGCGGAACAGTATCCCAAGCCATATTTACCGGAAGTAGCGTTTATCGGGCGTTCTAATGTGGGCAAGTCTTCTTTGATCAATTCGGTCTGCCGCCGGAACGGGCTGGCCAGGGTCAGCTCTTCGCCCGGCAAGACGCAGACGCTGAATTTTTATCGGCTGGATGCCAAGCGGGTCACGGAACAGGCCGAAGACAGGACACAGTTTTATCTGGTGGATCTTCCCGGTTACGGGTTCGCAAGGACAAACCATAAGAACAAGGAAACGTGGTCCGGTTTTATCCGCAAGTATCTGGAGGAAGCTCCGAACCTGGCGTTGGTCTGCCAGCTTATGGATATACGCCATAATCTGATGGACAGCGATGTGGAGGCCTATAAATGGATGCAGGAGTGTGGGCTCAACGTCCATGTTGTGCTTACCAAAGCGGATAAGCTCAGTCGGAATGCGGCGATGTCACAGCGCGCGGCTTTTAAGAAAGCGCTGGGCCTTGCGGACGAACAGATCACAGCCTATTCTGTCCTGCAGCCTACCATGCGGCTGGATTTTATTAACCGCATCATGGAAGCCCTGACAGCAGATTCGGAAGTGAATTTTGAAGAATAATCTTCCGGCTGAATGAATTTTTGAAAAAAATAAAATAAATAGCTTGACAGACTTAATAGGAATCGTTATAATTAAAGCATCAAATAAATATTTCGTGCAGTTTATTAAATCGGCGCAATTCCGATGTGATCCCGTCACCGTATAACCGGAATGTAAACTGTATAAGCATCCGTGCTTAACCTGCGAGCGACAGGATAGTGATGTTAGACATGAAGTGCCTTTCTAGGTGAGAGTGGGAAGGTACCAGTGACCGATATCAAGACCGTTCTTGCGCAAGCAGAAACGGTCTTATTCTTTTACTTGCAGGGCGAAATATTATTGATGGTTTAGTTTGCTATTCACAAGTCATTTAGCAAAATTCCCATCCTTCTCCTTCTCCTTTTGACACAGCTGCAAATAAAAAACCCGCATCTGGACCATGCGGGTTTTTTATTTGCCTGAAAAGGCGGAATATTTAAATGTAAGAATTACCGGTATGCATTATCGGATTCCGAACCCCGTTTAATGGCGGTGTTCCCCGTAACACTCGTGACAAACTTCGCTTACAGGATTGATATGTACCATGCAGTGCTTGACATTGGGGAAATCTTTTTCGATGGAGTGATGGATTTCTTCCGCAATCTGATGGGATTGCAGCAGGGTCAGGTTATCGTCGGCGCTGACTTCCACATCTACAAAGATGCGGCTGCCAAACTGGCGGGTGCGCAGCAGGTCGATGTGATTGACGCCGGGAACCTCGGCAACCTTGGCCCGCATGGCGTCTTCTTCTTCTTTGGAGCAGGCTTTATCAACCATTTTGTCAATGGCGCCCATAAAGATTTCATAGCCGGCCTGCAGGATCATCAGGCAGATTACCACGCTGGCGATGGGATCCAGGATAGGGTAGCCCATGCGGGCGCCCAAAATACCGATGAAGCTGCCGACGGAAGACAGGGAATCGCTGCGATGGTGCCAGGCGTCTGCCATCAGAGCATCGGATTCCAGCATCAGCGCATAATGACGCGTGTACCAGTACATGGCTTCTTTAACTACAATAGAAATGATGGCGGCAGCCAGGGGCAGGAACGTGGGGATTGCAATGGACTCTGTATCCTGGTGCATGATTTTTTCTATGCCGGCATAGCCGATGGCCAGCCCGGTCAGGGCTAAAATGACAGAAAGCAGGATGGAAGCCACGCACTCCAGGCGTTCATGACCATATTGGTGGTCGTCATCCGACGCTCTTCCGGAAATTTTGATGCCGGCCATGACAATAAACGTTGCGAAAACGTCAGAAGCCGAATGGATGGCGTCCGAGACCATGGCAGCGGAATGGCCGAAGATACCGGCGACAAATTTGCCCAGGGACAGAAATACGTTGACCGCGATGCTGTACCAGGAAATACGCATGGCGATCTTTTCACGGTTGGAAGTAACATGCAGTGAGTTCATAAAAACACTCCTTTAAATTGTGATAGGGCGTTTTATGATGCTGCGTACGCCGGACGCTGCCCTTTGCTGCAGAAAATAAGGAAACGCGGATGAATCCGTCTGCGCACAAATGCATGGAATCAGCGTATCCGTATAAGGCAGATGCAACATGGGGCAGTAGAACGAAGTATGCCTTTCGGGATATTAACGACAATAATAAGGCCATGCAACTGATTTGTCAATAGGAATTTTTCCTAGTTAACATACACTAACACCAGTTAGCATCGGCTTCGCCGCATGACGCATGTATCAGGGAAAATGTAAAATTTTTACAAATTTAATTTTGTTTTGTGTCGGATAAGCCCGTCTGGCCGTGCAGTTTTTGTTTCGGAGAAAAAATAGTGCTTGACAGCGTTACCCGAGGTTGGTAAACTAAAAAAGTACAATTTTTTATAAAAACGGCCGGGAACGGGAGGAGTACTGCAGGAAAACCTGAAGAGAGGACGAAGCTGGTGAAAATCGTCCGGCGGAACTGCAGGAAGGTAGCCCGGGAGCCGGAATGCTGAAGTATGACAGGGAAAATAATGATTCGCAGCCAAATCTTCATATTATCTTATGTGTTGATTTGCGAATGAACGGCAAGTTCATGGAATGAATGCGCGTTTTATAATGCATCTCTGTAATATGCGTAAGCGTTCCCGTGTTACACGTTACGTAATCAATAAGAGCTTTGTCCATAGTCAGGCGGGCATCCTATCACACAAATATTGATTCAATCTGTATTTGCGTAAGATAAGGCAGCGTTTCACCTGAATGATGAGCAGAGAATTCAGGTGGTACCACGGTCATTCGTCCTGTTGCAATGTTGTAACAGGGCTTTTTTGTTTTCATAAGGAGACGCTGATTAACCAGTGTTGCCTTAAGCATTGAGTTTGGTAATAATTAAATTTTTATAGGTTCACAGGAGGAAAGAACATGGCAGAAGAGCACAACATCCCTAAAACGTATGATCCCGCATCGGTGGAGAAGAAATGGTATCAGTTCTGGGAAAAGAATAAATATTTCCACGCGGAACCGGACCCGGACAGAAAACCGTTTACCATTGTCATCCCGCCTCCCAATATTACGGGACAGCTGCACATGGGGCATGCCCTGGACAACACGCTGCAGGATATCCTGATCCGCTGGCACCGTATGATGGGGGATAATACGATCTGGTTCCCCGGCTACGACCATGCCGGACTGGCAACCCAGATTAAAGTAGAAGAAGAAATTAAAAAGAATGAAGGACTGACCCGCTATGACCTGGGCCGGGAAGAGTTCGTGAAACGGGTCTGGGCCTGGAAAGAACAGTACAGCAACCGGATCATCGACCAGTTGAAATGCCTGGGCATTTCCTGCGACTGGGACCGCATCCGCTTTACCCTGGATGAAGGCTGCTCCCGGGCGGTGCGGGAAGTGTTTGTTTCCTTATATGAAAGGGGCCTGATCTACCGGGGCACCCGCATCACCAACTGGTGCGTCAACTGCAATACAGCGTTAAGCGATATTGAAGTAGAGCACAAGGACGACGCGGGCCATCTGTGGTATATCAAGTATCCGATCATCGGTCATGAAGGAGAATACCTGACCATTGCCACTACCCGTCCGGAAACCATCCCCGGCGATACGGCGGTAGCTGTGAATCCGAAGGATGAACGGTATGGCAAGCTGGTAGGGGAAAAAATCCTGCTGCCGATCATGAACCGGGTAATTCCCATTATCGCCGATGACTATGTTGATACGGAATTCGGTACCGGCGCGGTGAAGATCACCCCGGCCCATGACCCCAACGACTATGAGATGAGCCTGCGGCAGAATCTGGAAGCCATCGTTGTCATTGATAAAGACGGTATCATGACCAAAGAGTCCGGACGCTATGAAGGACAAGAACGGTATGAATGCCGTAAGAATATCGTAAAAGATTTGGACGAACTGGGGCTGCTGGTGAAAATTGAAGACTGTCCTCATTCCGTAGGTCATTGCCAGCGCTGCGGGGAACCCATTGAAGCCCTGATATCCACCCAGTGGTTTGTGAAGATGGAGCCGCTGCTGAAGGCTGCCACGGACTGCGTAAAAGACGGCCGCACCCAGTTCGTGCCGGAACGTTTTACCAAGAACTATCTGGGCTGGATGGAAAACATGCACGACTGGTGCATCAGCCGCCAGATCTGGTGGGGACACCGTATCCCTGTCTGGTACTGTGACGGCTGCGGCGCGGAAATCGCGTCCCGCACGGATCTGGATAAATGCCCGAAGTGCGGCGGTCACGTGCATCAGGATGAAGACGCGCTGGATACCTGGTTCAGTTCTGCCCTGTGGCCCTTCTCCATCATGGGCTGGCCGGAAAAGACAGATGTCCTGAAACAGTTCTATCCCACCAGCGTACTGGTGACCGGTTACGATATCATCTTCTTCTGGGTGGCCCGCATGCTGATCATGGGCATGGAATTTATGAAGGACATTCCTTTTGACCGGGTGTTCATCCACGGCCTGGTCCGGGACGAGCAGGGCCGGAAGATGAGCAAATCCCTGGGCAACGGTATCGATCCGCTGCAGGTGATTGAACAGTATGGCTGCGATACCCTGCGCTTCATGCTGATCACCGGCAATACGCCCGGCAACGACATGCGTTTCTACTGGAGCCGTCTGGAAGCTACCCGTAACTTTGCCAATAAAATCTGGAACGCTTCCCGCTTCGCGCTGATGAATCTGGAAGGCTATCAGGCCGACGCAAAACGGGCGCCTTACGAGCTGGCGGATAAGTGGATCCTTTCCCGCATGCAGGATGTGGCTGCGGATGTGACCGCGCTGCTGGATAAGTTTGAACTGGGCGAAGCCGGCCGTACCGTGTATGATTTCATCTGGGGCGAGATCTGCGACTGGTATATTGAACTGATTAAGCCGAGGCTGTACGGCAAAGCCGGGGAAGAGGCCCGGGCAACGGCCCAGCAGGTACTGGTGACCGTGCTGACCGGCGCCATGAAACTGTTGCATCCTTACATGCCGTTTATTACAGAAGAGATTTATCAGGCACTGCCCCATGACACCGAAAGCATCATGATCAGCGCCTGGCCGAAAGCGGATCCCGCCTTGCAGGATAAGGCGGCGGAAAAGGGCATGGAAGCCATTATGAACGCCATCCGGTCCATCCGTGAAATGCGGTCCCAGGTGAATGTGAACCCGGGCAAAAAAGTTCCCGCGATCCTGCTGGTATCCGATGAACTGACAGAAGTGTTCCGGGAGAATGCCGCCTATATCCATCTGCTGGCCAATGTGGACGACATGGAACTGCTGCCGCTGACTGCCGACAAACCGGAAAATGCCATGGCTTCCGTGAATGCAGGTGTGGAAGTGTATCTGCCGCTGAAAGCGCTGATTGACGTGGAGGTGGAAACCGCCCGTCTGAATAAGGAACTTGCCGGACTGCAGAAAGAGATGCAGCGGGTGAGCGGCAAGCTGCAGAA
>ONAV01000085.1 GCA_900315925.1 uncultured Selenomonadales bacterium
CACTTCTTTCCCGTGCAGGTCGTAAATGATATGCTCTTCCGGCAAATCTACCTTCTGCGTTCCTTTTCCATAAGCAAATTCATAGGTCTTCATACACCGTACTCCTCCCGAACGATTATCTTATCACACGTCAAAATTTGTTTAATTATGTCAGGTAATTTACCACCGGCTGCGTCCGTTCCAGAATTTCCGGTGGAACAGAATCAGCAGGGTGTACATTTCCAGACGCCCCAGCAGCATCGTAAACGCCAGCATTAATTTTGCAGCCGAAGGCAGAGGCGCAAAATTTCCTGTAGCTCCGACAACAGGCCCGAACCCGGGGCCTATGCTGCTGAGACAGGCAAGGACAGCGGTCACTGCGGTTTGGATATCGACACCCGTAGATACAACCGCAATGGAAACAAGGACAAAAATACCAATATAAGTAAAGAAAAAGGACAGTACCAGCGCAAACACGCTGTTTTCGATTTTATGGCCGTTAAACAGAATCGGTCTGGACTCCTGCGGATGCAGCGCCTTAACCACGCCTTCCTTCACGCCCCGGGCCAGGACGATAAACCGAGATATTTTAATTCCGCCGGATGTGGATCCCGCACAGGCGCCGGTAAAGTAAAGCAGCATCAGGCAAAGCTTCGGAAACGTCGGCCACTGATCAAAATCCGCGGAAACGTAACCGGTTGTTGATACAAAAGATGCCACCTGGAAAAAGGCTTCGCGCAACCCGCGGAATGGGGAAAAGCCATATGCCGCCAGAGATACTGTCACAAGAGTAACCAGTGTCAGGTACATAAATAAGTAACAACGGAACTCGTCATCCTTTAACAGCACTCCGGGTCCGTTACGTTTCACTTTAAAATACAGGGAAAAGTTGCCTCCGGCAAAGAACATAGCACAACCAAGCACCAATTCCACGCTCAGGCTTTTAAAATGAACGATACTGTCATTATAGCTGGAAAATCCCCCGGTCCCTACCGCCGAAATGGCATGAACCACTGCGTCATACAGGTCCAGACCGCAGAACAGAAGCAAAATCGCCGTGCATCCTGTGATAAAGATATAAATCTGAAACAGGGCCTGCGCCGTCTTCTGCAGGCGGGGCAAAAGCCTTTCTCCCTCAAAGCCGCTGCTTTCGGCATTAAAAAGATGAGCCGCACCCCCACTGATCCTGGGCAGCAGCGCAATGAAGATGACGATGATTCCCAGTCCGCCGATCCAATGCATCCAGACCCGCCAGAACAAAAGGCTGCGGGGCCAGATTTCAATATCCGGAAGCACAGTAGCACCGGTGGTGGTGAGTCCTGACATGGCTTCAAAGAACGCATCCACCGGACCCAGCATGCCAGCCGCCAGAAACGGCACGGCTGAAAAACAAACCGCTATAAGCCATGTGGAAACAACGGTTAGAATCCCTTCCCGGTTTGTAAGGTTATATTGTTCGGTTATTTTCGTTCCCAGTTTTTGGAAAAGAAAACCAATGAGAAAAGATGCTATCATACAGACAGCAAAAATTTTAGCTCCGACGTCCTGATAACCCAAGCCCAAAAACATGGGAACCGCAAAGACCACTCCAAGAAAATATAAGATTTTTCCCATTAAATACAAAATGACTCTGCCGTTCAATGTACTACCTCCATAAAGCAAGGTAAACAGAAATTAAACGAGTTTTTATCACCAGCGGCTGTTCATATGCCAGAATTCTTTGCGCAGCATAACCAACACGGTATAAATTTCCAGACGCCCGATCAACATGGCCAATGCCAGCACCATTTTGCCGGCGTCAGAAACATGGACGAACTCCCCTTCCAGCCCGATGCCGCCAAAGGCCGCACCACAGCTGCTGATACAGGCCATCACGCCGAAAATGGCTTCCGTCAGGGAAACGCCGGTGGCTGCAAAGAGGATGGAAAGCACCACCACACTGATTACATACAGGAAGAAAAACCGGCTGATAGAAGCCAGTACCGAAATGGTCAGCGGCTTACCTTCAAACTTTACCGCAAACAGCATCTTGGGATGCAGCACCCGCTTCAGTTCTACGATGGTCATGCGTACCAAAACCACAAACCGGGCAATTTTGATGCCGCCCGCCGTAGAACCCGCGCATCCTCCGGTAAAATACAAAAGCATAAGGGTCAGCTTGGCTACTGCCGGCCACTGTTCGTAGTTGGTAGAAGCAAAACCGGTGGTAGAAGAAAAAGACGCTACCATAAAAAAACTGTGACGCACAGCTTCTAAAAATGTATCATCCGTCCCTGCATACACAGACAAGGTGATGAGACATGAGGTTGCCAGAATAAAATAAATAAAAATACGGAACTCTTCGTCTTCCCACAGCACGTGCCATCCCCTGTAACGGACTTTGTAATACAGGGCAAAGTTGGCTCCCGCCAGAACCATAAAGATAAAAACAACCAGTTCTATCAGCGGATTATTATAATGCATAAGGCCGTTATCATAGGTAGAAAAGCCTGCTGTCGCTACCGTCGCCATGGCATGGTTGACCGCGTCAAACAAATCCATGCCGCAAACAAAAAGCAAAAACGCTTCCGCTAACGTCAGCGACGAATAAATCATAAAGAGTATCTGCGCAGTGGTACGCAGCCGCGGCAGCAGCCTGTCTTCATTAAATCCCGTCGCTTCCGCTACAAAAAGATGAAAGGCACCGCTGGCCATACGTGGCAGCAACGAGATAAAAATTACGATGATACCCAGACCGCCCAGCCAGTGTGTAATACCGCGCCAGAATAAAACGCTGCGGGGCAGCGCCTGCAGACTTTCAATGACGGTAACCCCATTCGTCGTCACAGCAGACATCCCTTCGAAAAAGGAAGCGAACAAATCCAGTTCACCGGTCATCCAGTAAGGCATTCCCGCCAGCGCCGCACACAACACCCAGGAAAACGTGGCTGTAGCAACCCCTTCCCGGTTGGTTATCGTCTGAGAATATTTGTTAAACCGGGCATAATGGTTCAGCAGATATCCGACAAAGTTGCAAATCAGAAAGCAGGTAAAAAAAACTTCAGCGCATCCGTCTTCCAGGTACAGGGACATTCCCCAGGGAATAAAGTAAACAGCACCCAGACAGAAAACCATGCGGGCCATTAAGTAAAATACGATGCGTATATCCAAGCCGACACCTCTTACCAGCCGCGTTTCTTCGCCCAGAAA
The DNA here is from genome assembly GCA_900315925.1 of uncultured Selenomonadales bacterium. Lineage (GTDB taxonomy): Bacteria > Bacillota > Negativicutes > Acidaminococcales > Acidaminococcaceae > Succiniclasticum. The sequence goes on from ONAV01000085.1 coordinate 3,169, forward strand.
TCAGGGTGCAGGAACATTACAAAAGCAAATAATTCAATACGGCCCATAATCATCGTTACATACAAAATCAGATA
>ONAV01000088.1 GCA_900315925.1 uncultured Selenomonadales bacterium
GTCCCAGTCCTACGGACCGGAAGCCCGGGGCGGTTCTTCCAAAGCGGAAGCCATCATCTCCGACGACAAAATTTATTTTGGCCGGGTTACCTGCCCGGACGTATTACTGGCTATGAGCCAGGAAGCGGCGAACAAGTACACCAAGGACTGCGGCAAAGACAGTATCGTGATCACGGATTCCCTGTTTGTAACAGAAGTGCCGGGAACCTATAAAGAACGTATCGATCTGCCCATCACCCACACGGCCATCGGTGCCTGTGGCAAATCCTTATTCGCCAACATCGTAGCGTTAGGGGCTGTTGTGGCCTTAACCCACTGCGTATCCGAAGAAGCGCTGGAAAAGGCTGTCCTGAACCGGGTTCCCAAAGGAACAGAAGAAGCGAATAAAAAAGCCTTGCAGGCAGGCAAAGAACTGATTACCAAACGGTAACGTGCAAATAAAAGAACGGTCATTCTGTTGCAAAACAGGGTGACCGTTTTTGTTGTATCTTTATAAATTACAGCATGGTTTATTTCCGATTGATCAGATTATCCAGTGACTGTTCCCGTAATACATTTTTCATAATCTTGCCGGTATTGTTCCGGGGCAGCTGATTGCAGAAAATGAATTCCTTGGGAACCTTGTACGCCGCAATCCGGGAAAGCAGATATTTGCGGATCATACGCTTATCCGTCGTGCCTCCGTCTTCCGGCACAATATAAGCGCAGATTGCCTGCCCACGCAGTTTGTCCGGAATCCCGATTACAGCGGCTTCCTTAATATCCGGATGCGCCATCAGCACTTCTTCCACCTCACGGGGATACACGTTTTCACCACTGCTGATAATCATGTCCTTCAGGCGGTCAACGATAAAGATCCAGCCTTCTTCATCACGATAGGCTAAATCTTCCGTGTGAAGCCATCCGTCCCGCAGGGTCCACGCCGTTTCTTTCGGCCGGTTCCAGTAGCCCAGCATTACATTAGGCCCCTTCACGCACACTTCCCCTACTTCACCGACAGGCACTTCCTGGGAATCCGTATCCATCAGTTTTACTTCCACATGAGGAATCGGCAGGCCGATGGATCCCTGTTTGGTCTTGTCAATACGGTTGAAGGTCGTAACCGGTGTTGCTTCCGAAAGACCGTACCCTTCCTGCACATGCTGCCCGAATTTTTTTGCAAAGGCATCATATAATACGCGGGACAGCGGTGCGCCGCCGCTGATAAAGAAACGGAAATGAGCCAGTTCTTCAGCTGTTGCGCCCTTTACAAACAGCTGGAACATGGTGGGCACGCCGCACATCGTGTTCACATGATACTTTTTTATCAGGCTCATGGCGTCGCCAAACTGGTAGGTCTCCTGCACCACCTGGGTCGCGCCGATATACAGGTTGGCACACACTGTGCAGATCCAACCGAAGCAGTGATACATAGGCAGCACACACAGTGCAATATCATCCTCCTGCATTTTCGTAATCGCCATGAAGTCCTGTGTGTTATGCACAATGTTTCCCTGGCTCAGCATGGCTCCCTTGGGACGACCCGTGGTTCCGGATGTATAAATGATTGCAGCCGGATCCTGTTCTTCCAGGGCATAATCGATAAACTCCGCTCCCTCCGGCGGCACCATCTCCTCAAAGGTAAACTGCTTCAGTTCCTGTTCCCAGCCTAAATCGCGCAAAGCCTGATCCAAATCCACCGGTTTTTTCGTCAGGAGTATTTTCATTTCCGTATCTTTCACAATATAGGAAATTTCCGGCGCAATGAGCTGGAAGTTAAAGGGCACTACAATGCCCCCCGCCTTTACTACAGCAAAATATGCTGCTACAAAGTCCGTTGAATTTTTGCTTAACAGGCCGACCCTGTCGCCTCTTTTTACGCCCTGGGACTGTAAAAACAGCGCCCAGTCTTCTACCTTTTTACGAAATTCGCCATACGTTGTATACTGATTCTTAAAAATGAATGCGGTTTTATCCGCCGGGTGTTTTTGAATGATATCGTTTAATAACATAGGTACCTCGCTTCTCTGTTTTGGATACGGTTTGGATCTCGCTTTCTTTAGGAAATGCTGATTAATTCGCGTCTCTTTTATTTTACCGAAAAGCCGGGTTCTTGTAAACCTCGCGACCGTCTACATACGTGCACAAAACTGTGAAATTTTCGTTAAACAGGGTAATATCCGCCGCCGCGCCGGGACTCAGGCTGCCGATTTTTTCAAACAGTCCCAACTCCTGAGCCTGATTCTCCGTCACCATGCGAACCACCTCCGGAACCGTCGCGCCGGTATTATTCCGGAAATTCGCCATGGCACGGTTCAGTGTTACCACGCTGCCCGCTATCGTGCCGTCCGCCAGCCTGGCAGCCCCGTCTTTTACATATACCGTCTGCCCGCCCAGTTCAGAAATGCCGTCCGGCAAACCGCAGGCACGCATGGAATCGGTAATCAGTTCAATTCCGGCCGCGCCTTTCATGCGGTAAATAAGCCGCTGCACTGCCGGATGCACATGCAGATCATCGGCAATCAGCTCGCACATCGCCGGACTGTCCAACGCAGCGCCCAACAGGCCGGGATTCCGGTGATGCAGACCTGTCATGGCATTGCACAAATGCGTAACATGGGAGGCACCTTCCCGAATTGCCTGCAGCGCCGTATCATACTCCGCCGCGCTGTGCCCTAAGGAAACGATCATATGATGCGTCCTGCACTGTTCGATAAACTCCCCGCGAGTAAGAGCATCTTTCAGCGTTTCCGGCGCCAGTACCACAACCTTGATTACATCGGCAAAATCTTTGATAAAAGCAAAGTCCGCCTGCGTAATAAACTCTTCTTTCTGCGCGCCCTTATATTGCCTGCTGATGAAAGGTCCTTCCAGATAGGCGCCCAACACTTTAGCCCCCGGCAGCAGGCAATGGTTTTCCTCTTCGGTTTTTGCGGAAATGCCCGTCACCGCTGGGAAATGCTCTGACGAAGGCGTGTCCGAAGTATTGACCGCTTCGATTGTCGGTTTTTGTTCTGTTTGCGCAGGCTCATGCTTCTCATCCCGGCGGCGTGTAATCACCGTCATCGTTTCCCGGATACGCTGCAACGCCTTATATACATCAGCTTTTGCACAGGTCATGGTCGTAGGTAAAAAAGCC
>ONAV01000012.1 GCA_900315925.1 uncultured Selenomonadales bacterium
CTCATCCGCAACCTGGAGCTGTCTTACAATAAGGCCCGCCAGGCTGGCATCACGAACGAAATCAACGAAATCGTCGGCGGTGCGGAAGCGCTGAACAGTTAAGGGAGGAAAGCATTGATGACGACTGGCAAAATTGTAACGGTCCTGGGTCCTGTTATCGACATTCAGTTTCCGCCGAAACAGCTCCCTGCGATCTACAATGCTATTCATATTGACGGCACGGTAGGTGAAAACATCAAGATTCACCTGACTGCCGAAGTAATGCAGCATATCGGTGAAGATGTTGTCCGCTGCGTAGCCATGAGCTCTACGGACGGCCTCGTACGCGGTATGGATGCAATTGACACGGGCGCGCCTATTAAGGTTCCCGTAGGTCCCGGCTGCCTGGGCCGTATTTTCAACGTACTGGGCGAAACCGTGGATCATGATGACACAAAAGTTGAAGCGGCCGACTACTGGCCGATTCACCGTCCTGCCCCGGCCCTGGAAAACCAGGCCACTTCCGAGCAGATTCTGGAAACAGGCATCAAGGTCGTTGACCTGATCGCACCGTATGCCCTGGGTGGTAAGGTAGGTCTGTTCGGCGGCGCCGGCGTAGGCAAAACAGTATTGATCATGGAACTCATTCATAACGTTGCCACGGCCCACGGCGGTTATTCCGTATTCGCCGGCGTAGGCGAGCGTACCCGTGAGGGCAACGACCTCTGGGGCGAAATGAAGGAGTCCGGCGTTATCGACAAGACCGTACTGGTTTACGGCCAGATGAACGAGCCGCCGGGAGCGCGTATGCGCGTAGGCCTGTCCGGCCTGACCATGGCAGAATATTTCCGTGATGTAGGCGGTCAGGACGTACTGCTCTTCATCGACAACATTTTCCGTTTTATTCAGGCTGGTTCCGAAGTATCCGCGTTGCTGGGCCGTATGCCTTCCGCGGCTGTATATGTTCCTGCCGATGACTTGACTGACCCTGCGCCTGCCGGAACGTTTGCCCATCTGGATGCTACCACCGTACTTTCCCGTCAGATTGCGGAACTTGGTATTTATCCGGCTGTGGATCCCCTGGATTCCACCAGCCGTATCCTGAGCCCGCAGGTTCTGGGCGAGGAGCATTACAAGGTAGCCCGTGGCGTACAGGCCATTCTGCAGCGTTATAAAGAATTGCAGGACATCATCGCGATTCTGGGTATGGAAGAGTTGGGCGAGGATGACAAGATTACCGTTGCCCGTGCCCGTAAGATCCAGCGTTTCCTGTCCCAGAGCTTCTTCGTAGCTGAACAGTTTACCGGCCAGCCCGGTCAGTATGTTCCGCTGAAGGAAACGATCCGCGGCTTCAAGGAAATCCTGGAAGGCAAGCATGACGATCTGCCGGAAGGTGCGTTCTACATGGTCGGCACGATTGATGATGCTATCGCGAAGGCCAAGAGCATGGAAGTGGAGTGATTCTATGTCCAGTTTAATGCGTTTTGAGGTCCTGGCTCCGGACAAGTATGTGCTGAAGTCGGATGCTATTTCCTATGTGGAAGCGGTTACCCTGTGGGGAGGTGTCGGCATTTTGCCGCGCCATGCCCCGCTGATTGCCGCTCTTAAGGAAGCTCCGCTGAAGTACCGTGATGCCGAGGGCATTGCTCATTTCCTGTGCATACAGGGTGGCTTTATGGAGGTTAAGGACAACAAGGTTGTGGTTATGACGGAGGCAGCCGAGACTGCCGATGAAATTGACGTTGACCGCGCCGAAGCTTCGGCGTTGACCGTAAGGCTGGCGGCGGAATCTCGCTGACCAGATCTCCGGGCAGACCACAGGTTGGTCTGCGTCAGTAAGGTTTACGGAGGGATTCGTCCGGAATTACATTCGGACGAACCTCTTTTTTATCAAACTATTTGTAATATTGTTTGCTGAATTTTCCTTGATCAGTATTTCCTTAAGAGTGTTTTCATGACTGCAGGCGGAAGGTCTGGAAACTTACTGGAGGTGTAAGTGTGGCAGTGCATCCGGGGGCTGTGATAGCCGTTGCGGGACTTGCCGTTGCGGGTTTTAGGTTGTATACGGCTTTGAGTAATTCCGCACAGATTGTCAGAAGCAGTTTGGAACGTTACAATGACGAGAAAATCCGTTACTATACCGTTAATAAGCAGGTTCTCGAGAACCCGCCCGGACTCATTAGTTATAAGGGCATGGAAAGTGTGCATGCCGGACGTCCGCAGATGGATGATATCCGCAATATGACAGCCGCTTTAAAGGCGCTTCATGAACAGCAGTGGGATGTGATTGGCACAGGTATGCTGACGAGTCTTGCCATTTATGGAAAAACGATGACGCAGAAAGTGGAAAAAGACCAGGTACTGCACATCGAAGGGTTCCCGGATACCGAAGAAGGCGACAGCGTGCTTGACACGATGGGAACCGTTCCGGCCCCCCACCATAGCGACAATGGCATGATAGAAGAAGGTGCGGTTCTGAATGGAATATTGGGCGTGCCTGTTGTTGTGGATACGGATGCCTTATATGCCGAACTTTGCGATAAACCGATAACCGAACTCACCAAGGAGGAAGCTTTCGCTCTGAAGGATCAGATTGACTGGCGCAGCCTGAAACTTGCCGACGCGGTAGGCCGGATAAACCGTCTGGGCGATACCGTGGAGAGCATCAGGAGTGATGTGGAACGCCTGCGGGACGTATGGAGGAGCAAGATAGAGGGCATCGGTCTGTTGGTGCAGAGAACCCCGGATTACAATGAATTCATTCTTGCGGATAAGCAGGATTATCAATTTGCGGTTATGCTTCAGAGGACCACGCGCCTGCTGACGCGCCTGGACCTGGTTCTTAAGCGCGGCAATATGTGCGTTTTGAACTCCATGGCTATCAACGACTGCAAACGCCAGGCAGCGGAACTGGTGCCGCTTCCCGATCCCAATGCGCCCGAAAGGTAACTGGGGAGAGGCTTTAAGAGAAGATTCAGCGGCCAGGCCGCACTGTTTTTTAGGAGGCTAAGGAGAAATGGCAAAAGATGCTTTAAGCAGTTTAGCCGGCAACCGTATGGGGCAGCTCAAGAGTGAGATTGCGGACCTTAAGGCCCAGCTCAGGAAAGAGTTTGAACCGGATAAGATCGCTGAGTTTAAGCATCATGGACGAGCAGTTATTAATACGTTTGGCACAGATTGCGATACGCTGCGTAGTGGCGTATTATGTTTACAAGGATGCTATAAAACATGAGGTTCCCAACAAGAACTTCTGGGTAGCGGCAACCTTTATTTTCTGGCCCGTCGTTGTGGTCTACCTGTTCTACCGGCAACGCGCGGCCCGCACTGTGGATCTTTCCTTTGAGCAAAAAGCGCAGTTGGAGATTGATCACAAGCGCGAGGAAGAAAAGCGGCGCATCGCGGCTGAACGCGCCGAGATGGAGATAGAGCGCAAACACGAGCTCGAAAAGAACCAGATCAGCGAGGAAGAACTGGAAAAGCTTCGCCAGGAACGCAAGGCTGCCAAGGCGAAGCGCATGAAGGAGCTGGAGGAAGAGCGTGCGGAACAGGAAAGACAGCATGCCGAACTGTTAAAGCTGAAAGAAAAGAAGCTGCAGGAAACCGTGGCAAAGAATCTCAGCAACCTGGACAAGTAGTAGGATATATTTCATTACGGGCGCTGCGCTTACAGGCGTGGCGTTTTCTTTTTTGCACGCAGGGTGCAGTGGAATTTTTTTTCGTTTCCTCTTGCTAAATGACGCTTATAATGATAGAGTTAATTGTAAGAAAAACACGGATTCCTTCGTCTTACAAACTTATGGAATCGGTGTTTACTAAATATAACATCAAACGAATTTTATAAAATCAACGGTAGGGGGTAAGCTTGTGGATAAGTTGATCGTCAGAGGCGGCAACCGCCTGGTTGGCACAGTAAAGACGAGCGGGGCGAAAAATGCGGTGCTGCCTATTATTGCAGCATCTATTTTGGGTGAGACGCCCAGTCACCTGGACGAGATTCCGAAATTGGAAGATGTACGCACGATTTGCGGCGTTTTAAAATATCTGGGAGTTAAGATTGATGACAGTAAGGAACATGAGCTGGTCCTGGATACGTCCCGGATCACCGCTTATGAAGCCCCCTATGAACTGGTCCGTACCATGCGGGCTTCTTTCGTGGTGTTAGGGCCGCTGCTGGCCCGTATGGGTCATGCCCGTATTTCCCAACCGGGTGGCTGTGCAATCGGAAGCCGTCCCATCGATCTGCATTTAAAAGGCTTTGAAGCCTTAGGCGCAAAGATTTCCCAGGATCATGGCTTTGTGGAAGCCTATGCCCCCAATGGGCTGAAAGGCGCGGACATCTATCTGGATTTTCCCAGCGTGGGTGCGACGGAAAATATCATGATGGCAGCCTGTCTGGCGGAAGGAACCACCACGCTGGAGAATCCGGCGGAGGAACCGGAAATCGTAGATCTGGCCAATTACCTGAATCAGATGGGAGCCCGTATCCGGGGCGCTGGCACGGATGTGATCCGCATCGAAGGTGTAAAACACATGCATGGCGCGGAGCATACGGCGATTCCCGACCGTATTGAGGCCGGTACCTATATGATTGCAGCTGCCATGACCCATGGCGATGTCATTATCGAGAATGTGCTGGCGGAACATCAGAAACCGTTGCTGGCCAAACTGCGTGAAGCCGGTGTGCTGATCGAAGAGGACATTGACCGGATCCATGTGGCCTGTCCGGGAGAATTGAAAGGCGTAAATGTGAAGACACTGCCATATCCCGGTTTCCCCACGGATATGCAGGCACAGATCATGGCTATGATGACCATCTGCCAGGGCCGCAGTACCGTTATGGAGACAGTGTTTGAAAACCGTTTTATGCATGTGGTCGAGTTGAACCGCATGGGTGCAAGTATTGCGACTACAGGAGCCCGGGGTGCTATCATTGAAGGGCCTGCCAAGCTGACAGGCTGCGAGGTGAGTGCTACGGATCTGCGGGCCGGTGCGGCTATGATCCTGGCCGGACTGGTTGCGGAAGGAACGACCACTGTAGGAAACCTGCACCATATCGATCGCGGGTATGAAGACATTGTCGGAAAGTTGAAAGCGTTGGGTGCCGATATCCAGCGCATCAGCGTAAAGGACTGAGCGCGTTAGGGTAAAATAGTCTGCATTACATCATAACCGCAGGGAATATGCAGAATGATACTGATTTGTATTAGGGTTTGCTTAGGGACAGCCAATATTTTGGTTTATGTAAAAGGCAAAGGGATCGTGCTGAACGAGCCTTCCGTTGTCGCAGTGGAAAAAGCAAGCAATCGGATACTGGCAGTAGGAACGGAAGCCCGGGATATGCTGGGGCGTACGCCGCAGGGAATCATAGCGGTGCGTCCGTTAAAAGAAGGTGTAATTGCCAACTATACAATAACCCAGAAGATGCTGGAGTATATCATAAATAAGGTGGCAGGGAAAAGTTTCTTTTTTAAACCACGGGTGATGACCTGTATTCCGGTGCATATTACCTCTGTGGAAAAGAGAGCCGTACTGGAAGCGACCATTCAGGCCGGCGTATCCAAGACCTATCTGATTGAAGAACCCCTGGCCGCTGCGTTGGGTGCCGGGCTGGATATTATGGTGCCTTCCGGAAAAATGGTGGTAGACATTGGCGGCGGCACTACGGATATCGGCATTTTAAGCCTGGGAGGCGTGGTTGACAGTGATTCCGTCCGTATTGGCGGCGATAAGTTTGATGAAAGCATAGTTCGTTATGTGAAGAAAGAATATAATATTCTGATTGGCGATACCACAGGGGAAGAAATCAAAAAAACAATCGGAAATGTATATCCGGGCGCGGAAATTAAAACGATGGAAGTCCGCGGGAGAGATGGGATTAACGGCTTACCGGCTACTGTGACGGTTACTTCCGAGGATGTCCGGAAGGCCTTGGAAGAACCGCTGGAAACACTGCTTAGCAAGATTCGCTCCCTGTTGGAAAAATGTCCGCCGGAATTATCTGCCGATATTGTGGATAACGGGATTTATCTTACCGGTGGCGGAGCCTTGCTGGGCGGGTTTGCCAAAGTACTGGAAGAGGAAACGGGGATCCGTGTATTTGTGGCAGACAATCCGCTGGACTGTGTGGCTTTCGGTACCGGAAAGGCGTTGGACAATCTGGACAAGTTGCGCCCCGGTACAGTATACAGCAACGCCATGTTTTAAATTGAAAAGTTTTGGGACGGCTATGGAAGCTTCGTATTGTTCAGCCTCCATGCCGTCCTGCTGATTTTACAGGGATACAGGTTATGAAAACTATTTTGAACAGGATTTTTACGGGAACCTCCAGGATTATTCCGTTAGTAACGGCTCTTTTGCTGTGCCTGCAGGCAACTGTACAGGCGCAGATTACAGGTATGCGGGTAGGAAGCGGCGCCACACGGATTCGCATCGTGCTGGACATGGACGAGCCGGCAAAATATAAAGACAACAGTACGAAGAACGGGGTTGTTCTTGACATTGATACGGCTGCCAATAAAATGCAGCGTAAGATCGATGACGCTTCCATCGCGGATATTTCTTTGATTAAGAAAGGGAAAAAGAAATCGCAACTGGTGGTCGGTCTGAAGAAACCTGCGCAGCATAAGGTCACTGTATTGAAGAGACCCAACCGTCTTGTCATCGATGTGTATCGTATCCAGATCGTCAAAGTTACAAAAGATCTGGGAAATGGGCTGGCCTATACATTCTGGCAGGATGATATGTCCGGGCTGCCGGTACGCATATATGCCCTGACGCTGGCTCCCGACAGCCGATACGAACTGCGGCCGTTTTCCGGCGCCGGTGCTGTCAACGGTCGTGGCAGACTGGTGAAAGCGGTAGCCACTAATGGCGCCAGGGCCGCTGTGAATGCCTGCTATTTTGATACAGACGGCTGGGTCATCGGCAACTGTAAATGGGATGGCAGCTTTTTTGGCGTGGATGATACGCCCCGCAGCGCATTTATAGTAGATAAAGAGGGGAAGGCATCGATACAGAAGGACCTGTCGTATCTGGGAACGGTTTCTCTGCCGGATGGCCGGACCCTTACGATAAAAGGTCTGAACAGGCAGCGGATTACAGATGATCTGGTACTGTTTAACCGGAATTATGCCGGCAGCACCCGCACCAACGAGCATGGGCGGGAAGTACGGGTCAGCAAGGGACGCGCCACGGAAGTGTCTGCCAAAGGGAATATGCGGCTGGATCACGATTCTCTGGTGCTGTCCGGTCACGGTGCAAATGCGGATGCGCTGGCACATATAAGGCGCGGTGACCGGGTTGCCATAGCCCAGACGCTGGGAAGCCGTCTGGCGGACGAGGCCCGGCTGGTTGTCGGAGGCGGTCCCCTGCTTGTGGAAAAGGGAGTAGTCAATGTCCGGTCCCGGGAAGAATCCATGGCTTCGGATATTGCCTACGGGCGCGCGCCCAGGACAGGAGTCGGCGTCAAGGCTGACGGAACGGTATTGCTGATGGTAGTGGACGGCCGGAGCCAGTATTCCGCCGGGATGTCCCTGAAAGAATTTGCCACGTATCTGAAACGGTTCGGCGCTGTATCTGCTGTGAATCTGGACGGCGGCGGTTCTTCTGAAATGGTGTTGGACGGAAAGATCATGAATCGTCCTTCCGACGGTTCGGAGCGGCCGGTCAGTATTGGGCTTGGCATTTTCAGAAAATAGCAGGCAAAAGGCCGGAAGATGATAGAATAGCGGTAAACTGTGTCCGGTAAAAATCAGCAACCATGATTCGACCGTAAATCACTTTGCCAAATTGTGATATTCGTTGTATAATTAAATACTATAATAGGTGAATTATACATTAATTGTAAGGGACAAAACTATGAAACGATTATTCCTCCTGCTCTGTTTGTTATTATCTGTTGAGGTTCAGGCTCTCGCGCGGACACCCCTGATGCCGGTAGATAATTTGAAAGCAGGGATGCGGGGTTATGCAAAAACCGTAATTTCCGGTGATACGATAGAGACGTTTCCGGTGGAGGTGCTGGGAGTCACGGGCAGTGAGTCCATGGGTTACCAGATTCTGATCCGGGCTGGCGGCGGCGTAATGGAACGCAGCGGCGGTATCGCCCAGGGAATGAGCGGCAGTCCGGTGTATATTGACGGAAAACTGGCGGGGGCCATTGCGTATGGCACGGCATTCAGCGATCCGCATTATTGCCTGCTGACGCCCATCCAGGATATGCTGGACCTTTTGGATAAACCGGAACCGCACCGACCGGATGCAAAAGCTTCTTTATTGCCGAAGGGTACGCCCTTGCTGGCAGGCGGCTTTGAACCGGCAGGTATTTCCGTATTGCAGGAAGCTCTGGAGCCTATGGGCGTGACAGTGACCGATGCCGGTGTTTCCGGCGGCGTTTCCTCTGATAAGGAACTGGAACCGGGAAGTTCGGTAGGAGCGGCCCTGATACAGGGCGACCTGACGCTGGGGGCGCTGGGGACCGTGACCTGGACGGATGAACGGGGCAGGATCCTTGCCTTCGGCCATCCCTTTATGAAACGGGGGAATGCTGATTTTTTCCTGACCAGGACATGGGTGCTGGCTTCCATTCCCAATTTGCAGACGGCCTATAAGATCGGTACTATCGGAGCGGCCGCCGGTTCTTTCAATCAAGATCGCAATGCGGGGATTGCAGGACAGATCGGACGTCTGCCTGCCTATATACCGTTATATGTTTCCGTCTCTGACTCTACCCGGTCCCGGAACGGAAGCGCCAGGGTAAAAATTGTCAATGACGAGTATCTGGCTCCAACGCTTGCGGCCTCTGTGCTGACCAGTCAGGCTGCCAAAATTGCTGATCACGGGACAGGGGGCAGCGCCCGTATTCTGTTCGATATAACGGCACAGGACAGTAAAGGGGAATTACTGCATATTTCCCGGGAAAACATGTATTTTGACAAGGCGGCGATTCTAAAACAGCTGCCGACTGAACTGCAGGAAACCGTACAGGTCCTGTTGCAGAATAAGCTGGAAAGGGTACGGATCACCAATATTGACGTGAATGTGGACGCCAGTACGGAAAGTCTGGTGGCAGAGATAAAAAAGGCGGAAGTGGAAGAAAAGGAACCCAAAGCCGGGGATACCATCCACCTGAAGGTTACGCTGAAACCCTACCGGGGACAGGAGTTCGTCCGGAAGGTTGCTTATAAGCTGCCCGGCGATGCTTCCGGCACCATCCGCTTAAATGTGAGGGGCGGAGCCTCTCTGGCCTGGATTCAGGAGCTGCTGCGGAAGCAGAAAGAGGGCGGCGAATCCCAGGCCAAAAAGGAAGAACGGAAAAAAGATATAAAACTTTCGGATTATGTGCGGGAGGTCAACAAAGCGGACCGCAACAATGATATTATTATCGAATACGCACCGGACACAAAACGAAAAGCTGTCCGGGAGGGAGAAGAGGAAGAGGCTTCGCTGGCCTCGCTGCTGTCAGGCGGTCGCAATAAACAGTCGGTAGCCATTGACTATATTGTTGACGGAGAGCAGAAGGTCACTGTCAAACTGCCTTAAATTTGTCATAAGTTTTTCGTATTCTGTATTTGGGGTTATGGTTTTATGCATTCTGATTGGAAAAGCATAGTACCAGAAACCTGTATTACATGGAAAGGAGAGCAGCATATGCTTCAAGATATATGCACTTTTGTGGGTGCCGTAGTCCTGAACTTTTGCCGGGTTACCGGACAAATGATGCTGCTTTTTTTGGATACGCTGTCAAAAGTCAGGGAGGTCAGCATTAAGGAGATGCTGCGTCAGATGGCTCTTTTGGGGGCGGATTCTCTGCCGATTGTCCTGCTGACCATGCTGTGTACCGGCATGGTGTTCTCTGTACAGACGGCTAAAGAGTTTGTAGCCCTGGGGGCTTCCGGAACCGTAGGCGGAATTGTAGCCATTGCCATGGGGCGGGAACTGGTACCCGTCCTGACAGGGGTCGTGGTTGCAGGCCGTATCGGCGCAGCGATTGCGGCGGAACTGGGGACCATGAAAGTGACGGAGCAGATCGATGCGTTGCGGGTCATGGCCACAAGTCCTGTACAGTATCTGGTAGTGCCGCGGTTTCTGGCCATCGCGATGATGATGCCGGTGCTGGTGGTATTCGGTAATTTTATCGGCAATGCGGGCGGCTATTTTGTAGCCCATTATTATGCGGATATCGGTTCCATGACATATCTGAATTCTATCCGGCAGCTTTGTGTAACGTTTGATGTGGTTGGAGGGATGATCAAGGGCGTTGTGTTCGGTGCCATCATCAGCATCGTCGGATGTTTTAAAGGACTCAATGCAAAACAGGGCGCCGAAGGGGTCGGTCTGGCGACCACGGCATCGGTCGTCCTCTCCATCATATTGATTTTTATCTTTGATTACTTTCTGACCGTACTGTTGTATGTAGATAAATAAGTGAGGCATAATGGCGGAATCTGTGATTTCCCTGCAGGGCGTGGAGTTGGCCTTTGGCGAAAAGAAAGTGCTGCAGGGGGTTGACCTGGAAGTAAAAAAAGGAGAGACCATGGCGGTCATCGGGCCGTCGGGTACCGGTAAGAGCACGATTCTGAAAGTGCTGATCGGGCTGTTGGAACCTACAGGCGGAAAAGTCTGCATTGAAGGACAGGATGTATCCCACCTGACAGAGGAGGAATGGAACGAGATCCGTAAGCATATAGGGATGGTGTTCCAATACTCCGCGCTGTTTGACTTTCTGGATGTGGGGGAAAACGTTGCCTTTGGTCTGCGGCAGCATTTCCGGCTGCAGGAAGAAGAGATCCGGCAGAAAGTGGATGAACTGTTGCAGGATGTGGGGATGCTGGATGCCAAAGACATGTATCCGGTAGAACTGTCCGGAGGCATGAAAAAGCGGGTAAGCCTGGCCAGGGCCCTGGCGTTTGGCCCGCGTATCGTGCTCTATGACGAGCCTACGGCCGGACTGGATCCCATACGCATGATGAACATCAGCCGTCTGATTCGAAAGACGCAGCGTAAACATAAGGTGACCTCAATTCTGGTGACACATGATATGGATTCGGTATACGAGGCGGCCGACAGGGTGGCGCTGATTAACAACGGAAAGATTGTGGCAGTAGGAACACCGGAGGAATTCAGACACTCGGAGAATCCCCTAATCCGGGGATTCATTACCGGGGAAGAGATAGCAGGAGCGACGGAGGCATTTCGATGAAAACAAGTGAAACAAAGGTCGGTGCCCTGACACTGGGCGGAGCTGTGATTCTGGCAGGGATGATCAGCTTTTTGGGGGCCTTTAAACTTTTTGACGGCGGGTATGACCTGCATGTATCTTATCCTTCGGTGAACGGTCTTCAGGTCGGCAGCGCGGTACGGTATGCAGGGGTTCCCATCGGGTCAGTGAAATCGGCCAGGGTAGAACCGGACCAGGTCGTCATCACCATGCGTGTCAACGGCGATGTAAAAATACCCCAGGAAGCGGAATTTTCCATCGGTTCGGACGGAGTGATGGGGGAAAAATTCGTGGATGTACGCCCGCCTAAAAAGTACAGCGGGGTATTTGTGAAACCGGGCAGCAGTCTGACCGGCCAGTCCAGCGGAGATATCAACGAGTTTATGGCCAATTCCGGCAAGGTGCTGGAAAAAGTGGAAGGCATTGCGGACGCTCTCAACAACGTGTTTGGTGATAAAGAAGTCCAGAAATCCATGCGGGACGGTTTCATCAATGCCAGGGAAATCAGTAATAATCTGAACAAATTTACCAAGGTGATGGCTGAATCCGCCAAGGAAAACCAGGCGGAAATTAAGAATATGGTTGCCCAGTTCAATCAGATGAGCGTAAAAATGAATCAGGCCATGGGACATCTGGAAAGCCTGATGGAAGGCGCGGACGCTAATGGGCAGACTGGCAGGAACGTAGCGGTCATGGCTAAAAATCTGGCTGTGACCAGTAAAAATCTGGAAGATATTACCCAGACCCTGGCTGACGTGGCACGGGATCCCCAGACAAAGGAGGATCTGAAGGCGACCATTCATAATGCCCGGGGTGTGACGGAGCGGGCCAATAAGATGTTGGGCATGGGCGACGGGATGAAAGTGAAAACCCATGTGGACGTGTTCCATAACGTCAAAGGCGGAAACTGGCGCAGCAATTTCGGTATGCAGTTTGACAAGGAAAAGAAAGGAACCTATGGCTATCTGGGCGCTTCCAGCATCGGGGACGATACCAAGCTGGACCTGTATTTTGGCAAGCGGTTCCATAACCTGGATGTGAGCACCGGCGCCATGCAGGGAAAATTTGGCGTAGGACTTGGCTATAATATTAATGACAGATTCCGAATCTATTCCCAGTTGTATGATTTCAGCCACAGCAAACTGCGGCTGGGAGGGGAATATATGCTCAAGGATAAATTATTCCTGGTAGGAGAAGGTCTGGACCTGCTTCATGGCAGCAAGCGGGATGTGTATGTGGGCGTGAGAGCTTATTTCTGAGAACTGATTTATAGAAAGCGTTTTCACCGGATAGGCCGGTTGAAATGTTTTTACTGTTATAAATTTGACTTTTTTGTCAAAAACCATATATAATTATTTGGCTGACTTAGTAGTCAGAAAAATGGAGGTATGGACATGGAAATGAAAAAAACGGCACGTACCGCTCTGTTAAGTGCGTTGTTTACCGTATTGCTGGCGCCGGGAGCGTTTGCGGAAAAAAGTCTGTCGATTGATCTGCAGACAGCCATCGACAAGGCGTTTAAAACCCATGCGGATATAAAGATTGCAGAATACGCGCTGGACGCGAATCGGGCAAATTATAATGCGGCCCGGGAAACCTTCGGACCTCAGGTGACGTTTTCCCATAAGACGACCCGGGGCGGTTACTGGGAGGAACAGTATATAGGCGGCGGGGTTTACTCTAAAAATCTCGGAACATCACACACTAACAGGTTTAATCTTTCCGTACCCATTTTTAACCCCGGTCTGAATGCTGCGGAAAAACAGGCAAAGGCCAGATACCAGAGCAGCGTGCTGGGAGAGGAACTGGCGTTTATTACGATGAAACAGACAGTTTCCAATGCGTACTATACGTTGCTGGCAGCGATAGATGCCCAACAGGTCTGTGAGCAGTCCGTAATCGCTTTACAAGATCATCTGAAAAATGTGCAGGCCCAGTATGATGTGGGCGTAGTGGCCAAGGTGGACCTGCTCCGCAGTGAGGTGGAACTGACCTCGGCCCAGCAGGATCTGATCAAAGCGGAAAACCGCCACAACATTGCGGAAGCCCGACTGAACAATATGATAGGAATTGACCAGGATACCAAACTAAATCCGGTGGAGGAATTGGGATATAAGGAGTATAAAGAAGTGCTTCCCAACTGTATCAACTATGCGATGCTCCATCGGCTGGACCTGCAGCAAAGCCGTCTGCAGGTAAAAGTGGCGGAAGCGGCGTTGAACGCGGCTAAAGCCGGATGGATGCCTTCTGTTTCCGGTTCCCTTTCCAACAGCTGGTCGGACGACAGATGGCCTGGTACCGAGGGCAGCAACTGGGGTGTTGGCGTAGATGTAAACATGAATGTGTTTGACAGTGGTGTGACAAAATCCAAAGTAGCTGCTGCCAAGGCGAATCTGATGACTGCCAAGGAATCCTATCGGCAGGATACGGATAACGTAGAACTGGATGTGCGGAACTGCTACAACACATTGCGGGAAGCGGAACGTCGTATTTCAACTACACAGGTTGCTGTATCCAAGGCAGAGGAAGATTACCATATTGCTCAGGTCCGTTATGAGGCCGGTGTAGGCACCAACACGGACGTATTGGATGCGCAGGTAGCACTCCATCAGGCGCGGAATAATTTCAATACATCTTTATATGACTATAACCTTGCCAAGGTGGCTCTGGATACCGCCATGGGCATTGAAGCCCGTCCTTCCGATTACCAATACCTGACCTACGGCGAACGTTATAAAGCGACCAAAGCCGTGTATAATGCAGCGGTAGAAACTACGGATTCTGACAAAACGATTAAAGAAACGGTGAAGACGCTGGAAAAAGCCCGGGCAGAACGGCGAAAAGCCGCGTCGGCAGCAAAAATGAAAACTGAATAACCGTATCAGACGGATTGGAAAGTTATTGGATACACAGACTGTTGGCTGCGATTTCATTTTCGGATGATGACCGGCCAACAGTTTTTTTGTAAAAAAGTTTGTAACCTTGGTGTTCTGCTGGAAAAATTCACAGAAGCGATACAAAAAAATACTGTAATTCCGCGGGTTTTCTGCTATAATTATTTTAATATGGGATAATAGTGTTTTTATATCACTCGTTTTATAAAATTATGCATCGAAATGATCCTGAAATGTACGGAATTATTTTCGAGTAATATGCTTAATATTCTATCCATAAAACCATGTAATTTAACGGAGGCGCGAATACACGATGAATCGTCTGGCAAAATGGATTGCAGGCATTGCAGTACTTTTTTGCGCCTTGTTTTTAGGTACAACACAGATTGTGCTGCCAGGTCTGCTGCAGCAGGCCGGTCCTTACGCGGAAAAGCTGGCGGCGGATTATGTGAATGGCTCGGTACAGATCGGTCCTATTACCTGGCCCGGCAGTAATACGCTTTTGATCAGGGATGTAACGGTCAGAGACAAGAAGCAGCAGAATGTTGCAACCGTACCGGAAATCCGCGTGTCGGTCAATCCGTTCAAAGCATTTTCCGGGCTGGAAAAAGCAGTTTCTTTGATAGAGCTGGAAAAGCCGACTGTTTATATTATCCAAAGCAAAGATGAAAGCTGGAACTATGAAAAGCTTTTGAAACCGTCCCAGTCTGAGACGACCCCGTTTTACGGGAAAATTAACATAAAACAGGGGACTGCCGTGGTGCAGCTGCCGGAGGGAACCTGGCAATATCAGATCGACGGCAGTGTAGATGGTAGTTATAACCCGGCGTTTGATCTGAATTTTAAGGTAAGCGCTCCGGGGATGGAGCCCGCAACGGTCTTAGGCAGTATCGACAATAAGGGGATCGGAAAAATCGTCATGAAGTCGGACGGGGTGGACCTGGCCCCTTATCATCCGCTTGCGTTACGGTATGGGCAGGTAAAAGGAGCCGCCGGTCTGGTTACAGATATTGACGGAGAATGGAGCAACGATGGAAAAAATACCGTACTGAAAGGTAAAATGAACCTGCGGGATATACGGGGCAGCTATCAGATGAAGGCTCAGGATGTACCGTTCCGAATCACGGGTGCGGTGTCTTCGGCAGACCATGTTATTTCGACCGATCAGCTGCAGGTAAGCATCAACGGGCAGACCGCTGTTCTTTCCGGTACCGTGGATATCCATGACCTGGATAATCCGGAGGGACATCTTTCGTTACGGTCAGAGAAGGTTTCGTATGAGGGCGAAACCCTCACAAATATTGAAGCGGAAGCCGTAATGGCCGGGAATAAGGCTGCAATCAATTATTTCAGCGCTGCGTACAGGGGGGGCAGGATCAGCGGTCAGGGCGTATATGAATTAGAATCCGGGAAGCTGACAGGAACTGCAGATATCCGTAAGGTGACGCTTGACGGGGAAAAAGTCAATGGGGAAAAGTTCCTGCTGAATGCTGCGCTGGCTGGCAGCGGTACCTATAAACAGGAAGACGGAAAACTGAATGTTAATGTGGCAGCCAACACGATGAACCTGCAATGGCGGGACACCGTGCTCAATGTCATGGACTTTGATGCGGATGTGACCAACGATGGCGTGGACATTCGTACGTTTTCTGCTTTTGCGGAAAGCGGGGCGCTGCAGGCCTCCGGAAAAGTATTCTTTGACGGCGGTTACGATCTGCAGGGACGGATGGCTTCCATGCCGCTGGCTCCGGTGCTGGCGGCGGCCGGACAGGAGGGAAGCGGGCTTGTTTCTTCTTCGTATCATTTGTACGGACAGGGAAGCCGGTTGAATTTTGAAGGTCCCGTACAGCTTCAGCAGACTTCGGTTCGGGAGCTGTTTTTGGAAAAAGGATCCGGTTATGTTACCGTGCATGATAATGTGGTGGAATTACAGGATTATGAACTGACCATGGATCAGGGCAGCCATATAGCAAACGGTACCGTCGATCTGCGGGGGGAAGAACCGCGGCTGGATTTGCTTGTTGATACGGAAAAAGTTCGTATTGAACCGCTGCTGGCGGCAGCAGGTCTGAAAGAAACAGTAGCTGCAACCGGAAATCTGACGAACCGCATGCATATCACGGGTACCTTGTCTGACCCCGGTGTACAGGGGGATGTAGATATGTCCGACGGCAGTGTGAAAGGCTATCTGATAGATTCTGTAACCGGTCGGTATTATTATCACCAGGGCGCCCTGAGGCTGGATAATATTGTCGTAAAAGCGTTATCTGCAACCTTGAAGCTGCATGGCGTCATGGATGAAGATCAGCATCTGGATTTTCAGGCAGAGGCTGCCAATGTGGATTTGAGCCGGCTTCCGATACGGGAAGATGACGTGGCTCTGGCAGGGTACGCTTCCGCTAAAGGACATTTGTCCGGAACTGTGAAAAAACCGTTGTTTGCCGGGGATGTTACCAGCAAAGAATTTTTTATCAATAAAGTACCGGTGCAGAATCTGAAAGGGGTTCTGGTCAGCAATGGAGATGATATCAATTCATTAAAAGGGGAATGTGAACAGACCAATACGGATGGACTGACGTCTGCCTATATGATAGACCTGAGCCTGAATATTCCGCAGCGGGATTTGCGGGGTAAAATGGGGATCATGTATGGTGATCTGCAGAATATCCTGAAAATGGCCAGGGTCGATTTTCCTGTTAAAGGACTGGTGGCCGGTACGCTGGAGTTTAATGGTCCCAATGCGGATACCGTGGCAGATTTCTGGGGATATAACCTGGATATCAACTCGGTAAAGTATGATCAGATGGCTTTAAAAGCCAGGCTTAACAAAGGACTTTTGACGGTTGAGAATATCAGGTTGCAGGAAGACAGGGCCTTTTTCCGGGAAGGGACGATTGCCCTCCGCGGCACGATGGATCTTCGTAAGAAGACAATGAATATGCGGGCGCATGCCGTGGATGCAAATCCGGCTATTCTGACAGCGTTTATGCAGAAACCGGTGAGCCTTACCGGCTCGTTAAATATGACAGCACAGGTGGAAGGACCCTGGGATACACTAAAAGGAAACGGTTCTGTCCAAATTGAGCAGGGGAGTTTGGAAGACGTTACGTTTGACAGGGCGTCTGCCGACTTTGTTCTGAACAATGACATCATTATATTGTCTCAGGCCTCTGCGGAACAGGATGAATATAAATTGACGGCCGCCGGACGGATCCCGGTGGATGTATTCCGCGCAAAGAAAAACCGAAAAAATCCCAATGCCCAAATGGATGTCAAGGTAGATTTTAATAAGGCGAGCCTGGCGGTTTTTGGAGCGCATCCCAGAATAGACTGGGGCGTCGGAGACGCAAAAGGGATCGTTACCATAGCCGGTACGTTGGACGAACCGCAGTTGTTCGGCACGCTGGCAGTTGCGGATGGTTGTCTGAAGCTGAAAGATATTTATACACTGATAGACAAAGTCAATCTGAAAATGATATTCAGCGGAAGCCGGGTCCAGGTGGAACAGATTTCCGCCGTACTGGGCAAAGGTACGCTGGAGGGCAGTGGCAGTTATGATTTCAGGGCTGCCGATGAACATTCCTATTTGTTCAACGTCGTGGCGAAAAATGCAGAAATCGATTCGGCAATCTTTAAAGGCCGTATCAACGGATCTTTTACCGTATCTCCGGAACATTACCGGGTTCCCCTGCGTCTTTTGCAAAAACAGACCAATCCTCCGGAACCTTCCGGCAAAAATGCACCGGCCCCATCAGGCATGCAGGAAGGCTGGCGTCCTAAAATTGCAGCAGATATCACGTTGGACGATGTAACGGTTAATATGCCTACCATTCCGTCTCTGGGAGAAGGGAACTCTAATCTTGGCCTGGACGTGGCTGTAAACCTGGGATCCAAAGTACATCTGTATAACAAATATTTGTATGACCTGTGGCTGAAGGGCGCGGTAAAGGCGGAAGGCAGCACGATTTTCCCGAGGATCAGCGGCGGTATTGATACGGATAGAGGAACCGTGACTTATCTCAGGACCCGTTTTAAAATCGACAAAGGTTCTTTGCGATGGTCGCAGCCGGGTACGTTCCTGCCTAATGTGAAGCTGAACGCGAATACAAAATTCAGTCGCTACCGGATTGCGCTCCAGGTTGACGGTTCGCTGAACAAAGAAAATCTGAATATGAAACTGCAATCAAATCCATATCTGTCAAAGAATGCGATCGTCCGTATGCTGACTCTGCAGCGCACGTCGGCCGGCAGCGACGATATTACCAATGAGGATATGCATAATCTTCTGATTGCAGGGCTGGAAACCGGGCTGTTAGGCGATGTAGAGCAGTCGATTCGGAAAGCATTGGGCATCGATGAATTCCGCGTCTATGTAGGTAAGATTGAAAACGGTGTGGATCTGTACAGTGGGATTAACCGTGAACTGACGGAAGATGAAAAGGAACAGTATAATTTCCTGATTGCGAAGAATCTGACGGAACGCTGGAAAATCGGGTATACAAGAAGTTTTGACGGAAAGCATGATAATATTTACACCCAGTACCGGCTGACCGAGCATATGAATATTACACTTTCCCAGGACGAAAATCATGACAGAAGGTACAGCGTGGAATATCGTATTACATTCTGACCGGAGAGGGGCAATTATGTTACAAAAATATCTTACGGAACTGAAAAAAATAAAGATGCTTTCCCCGGAAGAAGAAAGGGAACTGTGGATCCGGGAAGAAGAAGGAGACGAGGAGGCCCATCAGAAACTGATCAGCTCTTATCAACCGCTGGTGTTCAAAACGGCGGTTCAGTTCCATATGCCGGAAGAGGTTACCCTGGAGCTGATTCAGGAGGGGACTGTCGGTCTTCTGGAAGCTGCGGAGAGTTATGACTATACGAAAGGCGTTGCGTTCAGCCTGTATGCGGTTCACCGTATCAGGGGCCGGATGTGTGACTTTATGAACCGGGAATTTTCCCGTGAAGAACTTTCCCTGGACAGAGAAACTGCAGAAGGTTGGAGCCTGGCAGAATTTATCCCGGGTATGCAGATGCTTCCGGAAGAAGTGGCGGAACGCCATGCCGTATCCAGTCGTGTTTCCCAGGCGATTGACCGGCTGCCGCAAAAGGAAAAGCAGGTTTTACAGGGTATTTTTCTGGAAAATAAGACGCCTTCGGTTTTAGCGGCTGATATTAAGGTAACGCCGGGGCATATCTATCGCCTTGAAAAACAGGGGGTACGCAGAATACGGGGGATGTTGTCCCGGTTTATGCGGGATTTTAAAAAGTAGCAGCACAGTGAATATGTTGTGTTTTGAAGTTGTTGACAAAATAAAAAGAAAAGCAGTCTTATCCGGGTAAAAAACAGAGATAATGACAGAAAAATAATGAAAATGATTAAAATTTGGTATTTTTTTATAAGTTGATTTGCCAAGTTCATTCAGATTATATATAATCATATGTAAGTTTGGAGGTGTAATCCTATGACTCAGAGCCGGTCTGTCTGCAGCCGTATCCGGAATGCACGGGCCAGTCTGGATAATGCGGAGCGCAGTTTCCGCAGTAACCAGGAGGTTCGGGGCGAACTGGATCTGATGCTGGCAGAAGCAGAACTGGATAATCTGCGGCAGAAACGTCCGGGGATTTCCTGGACCCGTCATACGCTGGCGGCCTGTTTTGCTGTCTTGGTGCTGGCCTCCGGATGTTTGGGCTGGTGGTGGGCTTCTGCGTATGGAGGAAATACTACGAATGCCGCCGGATTACAGGGACCGACAATTGCAGATAAAAAAGAAAGTGCGGCAGGCGAAGATAAGAAACTATCTGTTTCCCAACAAAATAATGTAACTCCAGCTGCTGTGCCTGAACAAAAACCGGCGATGAAAGAAAAACCGGTTGTGCCGGCGCAGGCTGCGGTTTCAACGGCGCCGCAAGCCGGGAACAGGGAGGCGGGAGTCCGTCTTTCAGCCGGACAAATGCGTCAGTTGATCCGTTCCGGCAGGCAGGAATTGGGAAATATACGGTAATTTGAATAAAAAGATTTGGTTTTCACCACCGTAAGGTGTATAATATATTAGTTAAGTTATAAATAATTTCAGATTTCTAGCGTTACAGGGAGGTTTATTGATATTATGAAACATGCTTTTGAAAAGCAGATAACTGTCGGTTTGCTGGCAACCTTGCTGGTAGCAAGTCCGGTGTTTGCAGAAACAACAACGACGATGTCAGAACCCATCGGACTGAAAAAGAAACCTGTCTCCACAACCAGTAAAAAGGAAGATGTGCCTCCGGCACAGGGAAGTGGTACAGCAGGGACGGCATCCAGGCCAAACCGGTTAAATCTCCCTCCCAGGGAAAGTCCGGTTCCCGGTCAGGATATCCGTGTGCAGGGCGAAGCTGCAAATGAGCTGGCTCCATATCTTAATAAAACGGTTACGAAAATCAGTGTGGAAGGAAATGCAGAGGTTCCCTCTGAAGACATTCTGAGAGCGGTTTACAGCAAACCGGGCCTTCCGCTGACAGAAGAGGATATTTCAAGGGATATGCAGGCCATCTATGGCATGGGATGGTTTTATGAGATCCAGCCCTCGTTCCAGACGGTACCGGAAGGGGTTCAGGTTACCTATCATGTACAGGAAAATCCGAAATTCGATCATCTGGAGGTTATAGGAAATACCAAGGTATCTACCGATAAAATCCGTCAGATCGTGAACATTCCGAAAGGAAAGATCGTCAACATCCGGGATTCCAACCGGAAACTGAGTTTTGTGGAAGAACAGTATAAGAGAGACGGCTATATCCTTGCCCGTATCACGGATGTCCGTTTTATGCCTGACGGTGTTCTGGCCATTACAATCAATGAAGGGATCGTAGAGGACTTTAAGGTTAAAGGTAATAAAAAAACAAAAGATAAGGTTATTTTACGGGAGATCCGCCTGAAAAAAGGAGAGCCTTTCAATTCGACCCTGGCCCGCCGTTCTCTGAACCGAATCCAGAACCTGGGATTTTTTGAAGATGTTAATATGAAGCTGAACCCCGGTCGTCAGCCCAACGCGGTGGAAATGGAAATCGATGTAGTGGAGATGAATACCGGTACGTTTGGTATTGGGGCCGGTTACAGTGATGCGGACGGTTTTGTCGGTATGATTTCGGTCGGCGATAAGAACCTGCGGGGTACCGGTGACAGCATTCTGCTTCGCTGGGAATTCGGCGGCGCGGACAACAAGAACTACGAATTGGTGTACCGGAAGCCATGGCTGGACAAAAAGGAAACTTCATTAGGCATCGCGCTGTATGATATTACCAATGAAACGGCTGACTATGACCGTGAAGGCGATGAGCTTGCCCGATATGACAAGAAGCGCGTAGGGCAGGAAATTACCCTCGGCCGTCCACAGGGTGAGTTTGTGCGGCATTCAATCACGCTGAAGCATCGTAATGACAAATATGTGGAACGGGTTGGCGGATATAACATGCAATATTATGAGAAGTCTTTTGACAAGGAATTAGAGCCGGGCGGCAAGTATTATAAATATAAGGGGAAATGGCCGGCTACTGCGCAGGAACGCCGCGACGAAAACTTTGGTACGACCAACAGTATCACATATTCCCGCGTGTATGACTCCCGTGACAATATCTACGATCCCCATGCCGGCAAACGGAATTCCTATACGTTTGAATGGGCCGGCTTGGGCGGTGATTTTAAGTTCGAAAAGATTACAGTAAACTATCGGTATTATATCCCGATGCAACGGGATCGGGTATTGGCCTTTGATCTGGCAGCCGGTTACGCCTGGGGAGACATGCCCCTGTCTCAGCGTTTTTCCGTCGGTGGCGGAGACAGCCTGCGCGGTTACAAGGACGATCAGTTCCGGGGCAACAGCATGCTTCGGGGTACTGCAGAATATCGTTTCCCAATCCGGAAAAAAGTGCAGGGCGTCATCTTCTACGATATCGGTTACGCATGGGATAAACGGGACCAGAGAAACTTTGATCTGGGTCTGATGGAATCCGGTTATGGTATTGGCCTGCGGATCAATTCCCCGTTAGGACCGATCAAGCTTGACTGGGGTAAAGGAAAGCAGCGCAGCCGCTTCCACTTTAGCTTTGGCGGACAGTTCTGATTATCATGTTGAGAAACGCGATTTTGTTTCTGGTGTGCCTGCTGTGGACGGAATGTATCCTGGCCGCGCCGGTAACAAAAGTGAATGTGACCATCCGTGACGAGGCGGGAAAAACCAGTCCCGTTCTGCTTCACAAGATGGAAGACAGCATGCAGGTGGTGGCTTCCCAGCTGTTTAACAGCAGGGACTCGGAATTTATCCTGGCCGACAGATCCGGATATGAGCATCTGCTGTCGGAAATATCCGACCGTGTCATTACCGGATACCAGACGAACCGTGTCTTTCTTTCCGTAGTGCATGAGCCGGAAGGAACGGCAGTTGATCTTGCGTTTTCTGTTGCACCCTGGGCGCAGACAGTGCAGCAGGTCGATGTGGACATACAGTTTTCCGGTGTCAGCCCCTTTGCTTCCGCGGTTCTGCAGGCAAAGATTCCGGCTCTGAAAGAACAGCTTCAGGAAACGCTGCAGGGCGCTTCTTTGGACGCGGCCGACTGGGCAGGAGGAATCCTCCGGGGGCAGGTGAAGAGCTGTGTGGAAAAGGCTCTGCCTGATTTCAAAGCAGCTGTCGACCTGACCGCGAAGGACGGAAGCGCACAGGTGCAGGTCGTCATCTATCCGGTGGGTGAACTGGTGCGTACCGTAGAGTACAGTATGATTTCCAGATCCATTCCGAATATCCTGCTGATGCAGCTGAAGTATAAGTATGCGGATAAGGCAAAAGCCCTGCAGGGATTGCCGGTTTCCTGTCTGGAAACAAATCAAGAAATTCTGGCCGAACGGCTGTTGCAGGAACTGTCGGAAGAACCGCAGGTCAGGCGCCATCATCTGAAACCGCAGGTGATCATACATCCCGGGTCGGAAACCCAGGTGGAATTATTGTTGGAATCCGATGAATATAAAATCTGGTTTGAAGGATACGGGGATATAGGGCGTAAAGACCATAATCTGTCCGGCCGTGCCCATATCGGTAAGTTTATTTCCCGCAGGGATGAGATCTTCGGTGAAGCAGGTGTGGATCTGAAACATGTGAAATGGGATTTCAATGCCGGTTATGCCTATCACTGGGGTAAGGCGACCTTGTCTTATATGCGCCGTATTCCGGCGGATGCCAATATATACCGTTTTGAGTATGATTTCACTCCTAAATGGCGTTTCCGCTATGAGCATTTCGGGAATACCAAGGAAAACGAGTATGCAGTCCGGTACCGGATCCACGAATTCCTGAGCGGTGAATATGTCTATTCTACCAATAAGTCGTATTTCCGAATTGTTGGAAATCTGTGAAATCTTTGGTTTATTGTTGAAAGTACCGGTACAGACTGGTATAATTAATAAGTAAAAATTTTTTAAGAAAGCAGGTAACTATTATTATGATGGAAAAATTGCGTAATCCGAAAAATGTCAAAACCATATCGCTGATTGTTGCGGCTATTTTTGTCATCGGCTGTTTTACACTGGCGATGAGTGCCGGCGGGTTTGGCAGCGCCGTGGCTTCCGCCGCGTCCAGTGAATCCGCTATCGGAGTGGTCAATTATCAGGTTCTGGTCTCCCAGTCCCCCCGGTTGGAACAGATTCGGAGCGATATGCAGAAAGCGATTGCTGATACCCGTAAAGAATTTGATAACAACAGCCAGAACATGAATGATGAAGAAAAAGAACGGTATTACAAACAGCTTCAGGAACGTCTGGCCAATAAGGAAAAGGACTTGATGGATCCGTTGCTGAAGGATATCAACGATACCATTAAAAAGATTGCGGATAAAAAAGGCCTGAAGGTTGTTGTTGATAAAGCTACCGTAGTATATGGCGGGACGGATATTACGGATGAAGTAGCCAAAGCATTGCAGAATCCGAAAAAATGATCGCGCATGAGATGAGGCTCTGCAGGAGCCTCATTTTCCATTGCTGAAGGAGGAAACATGATGCGCTGGCTTTTGATTGTTTTTACAGTTCTGGCGCTGATGCTTTCGGCCTGCGGCAAAATCGGAGGCGGAGAAAAGATTGCAGTTGTAAACTGGGATAAGGTGCTGCAGGAACATCCGCAGCATGGCCGTTTGCAAAAGCTGAAGGAAGAGTACCGCCTGCTTCTGGATAAGCGCCGAGAACAGGAAATTATCGGAAAGACCCGGATGAGCAATCTGGCGAAGCTGTACCAGCTAAAACAGAACAGCAAACAGAATTTCCTGTCTGCTGATTTCATGACCCGCATGATGGAAAAGCAAACGGCGGAACAGGAAAAGCTGAAGCAGCTGAGCAATCAGATTGCAGATCAGATCGACCGGGAACTGGCAGAAGAAGAAAAGAAGCTGAATGAACATTACCGGCTGCAGTTGTTTAATCTGCGACTGAAGCTGGATACCGTCCGTATGGTTCCGGAAGAACGCAAAAAGGTGGAAGCGGAACTGAAAGCTGTACAGGCGGAAAGAGACCGTGACCGGATGTTGCTGATGCGGCATAAGTTCGGGCTGGTCAATCAGCGGATGGAACCGCATGTAAAAGCCATGCAGCAGCGTCTGGACGCCTATGCCCGCCAGTTGCAGATCCAGATGAGAACGGAAATGAAAAAGGGTTCGGGCAAAGACGATGCTGTTCTGCAAAAAGTTCCGTCTGCGCTGAAAGAACTGCTGGGAACCGTGGATCAGGAGCTGGATAAACAGCAGCAGGCTATCGAAACGCTGGAAACAGCGATAAAAAAGGATATGGAAAGCGTGGTTGCCAAACTTGCCAAAGAAAGAGGCTATTCCGTTGTTTTCCATAAATACCGTATGAATGTTTCCGCAGAGGATATAACCGGAGACGTGATTACCGGGTTAAAGAAACTGCAATACCGGACGAAAGCAGCGGAAGCGTTAAATAAGCGCGTTGCAGATGGTACGGCAGGAGAAAAAAGCAAATAAATATTTTATTATAAAAAAAGATTACGGGAAGGATGACTGATAAACATGAAAAAGGTGTTGGCTTGTCTGATGGTTGTCTGCGCATTACTGGCCTTTGGCTGCAGTGGACGCAACGCGGCGTTTGGCGTGGTTGATATTAAAAAAGTGGAAGCCGAGGCGCCGGCAGTAAAGACCATTAAAGAAGATTTACAGAAGAAAGCGAAAGAACTGCAGGACCAGATGCAGAAAGAGACTGCAGGCAAGAGTCGGGAAGAGGCGGAAAAGATCGTACAGGATAAATCCGCGCAGATGCAGGTGGCTTCTTCGGAGGCGCAGTCTAAATTAAAGGCCAGCCTGGAAACCGCGCTGGCGGAAATTTCCAAAGAGAAGAACCTCAGCGCTGTCCTGATTAAAGATGCTGTTCCGTCCGGCGGTGTGGACGTGACGGATGAAGTGATTAAAAAGATGAAATAATGCGGGTCTTCGTAAGTCGAAAACTCGAATGTAATCATTTGGAAAACCTTATTTTTGCATCACCCATAGCGGGCGGAGTTTCGTCCGTCCGCTTTTTTCATTTCAAACGTATCATAACTGCCTATTCTATATAATAAATGCAAGGGGTTGTAATGAGTATGGAAAAAACGCTGCAGGAACTGGCGGATTTCTTGCACGGTACGCTGGAGAATGAAGATTCTGCGCTGCGTATCACCGGTGTAAACGGGCTGGTGGAAGCGGGGCCTACAGAGATTTCATTTGCTATACCGCCGTACGTGGAGTTCTGCCATAAAAGCCGGGCCGGTGCCATGATACTGGCTCCGGAAGACCGGAAACTGGATCGGCCTGTCATCAGGGTAAGCAATCCCAAGCAGGCTTTTGCCGAACTGCTGGAACTGTTCCGCCCCCGGGAAGAGGTAGCCCGT
Source organism: uncultured Selenomonadales bacterium (assembly GCA_900315925.1). GTDB lineage: Bacteria > Bacillota > Negativicutes > Acidaminococcales > Acidaminococcaceae > Succiniclasticum. The sequence continues at coordinate 25,995 of ONAV01000012.1, forward strand.
GTGATCAGCCCGCTGGCTTACGTGGCGGAAGATGCCCACATTGGGAAAAACGTTGCAATACAGCCTTTTGCGGTAGTGGAAGCCGGCGCGGAAATCGGGGATAATACAGTGATTTATGCCCATGCGTACATAGGCCGTCATGTAAAAGTCGGCAGTGACTGTGTGGTCTATCCCAACGTTACCGTACGGGAAAACTGCATTGTCGGCAACCGGAATATCCTGCAGTCCGGCTGTGTCATCGGCGGTGACGGTTTCGGTTTTGTCACCAATAACGGAAAGCATAATAAAGTGCAGCAGACCGGTAATGTGGTACTGGGCGACGATGTGGAAATCGGCTGCAATTCCTGTATCGACAGAGCGACGGTTGGCAGTACCATCGTGGGTAATGGGACAAAACTGGATAATCTGGTGCATCTGGGACATAACGATGTGGTCGGGGAAAATAACCTGTTCGTAGCGATGGTGGGGATTCCCGGCAGCGTAACGATCGGCAATAATAATACCTTTGGCGGCCAGTCTGCGACCGTGGGTCACATTACGATCGGTAATAATAATACAATAGCGGCCCGTTGCGGTGTTATCGGCAATGTAGGGGACAATCAGATCCTGGCAGGCTTTCCGCAGATGTCCCACGTGGAATGGCTGCGGCAGCAGTCGAAGCTGCGCAAAATCGGCGAGCTGATGAAAACCGTAAAAGCGCTGCAAAAGGAAATTGGGGAAATGAAAAAAGAAAAATAATCCGGAGAACATATGCTTGTTTATTATGTAATGAAACTGGTCAGCAAAATTTTCTGTGTGCTTCCCTGGAGCGTGGGACGGGCTTTTGGCGATGTTCTGGGAAGGATAGCCCTGTTTTTTGTGCCGGAATGGCGTATGCAGATGGCGGCGGCCAATGTACAGGAATGTCTTCATGTATCACAGGAAGAAGCCCGAAAAATCGCGGTTCAGAGCGTGGTCAAGTTTGGCCGCATGGTCATAGAGGTACTGCGTTTCCCCCTGCTTACCAGTGAAACAATTCAAAATGTTGTAAAAACAGACGGTCTGGAATATCTGGAAGAAGCGTATGCCAAAGGCAAAGGAGCCCTGATGTGTACCGGCCATTTCGGAAACTGGGAACTGCTGGGGGCTGACGTTGCTTTACACGGCTTTCCTATGCTGAGTATAGCCAGAAAACAGAATAACAGTGCCATGGATCGTTTTATTAACGAATACCGGGAACTTGTCGGGCAGAAGGTTGCCTATAACGAAGGCAGGGAAGGGGTGCTGGCCATGGGCCGGTACCTGAAGGAAAAACACTTGCTGGGCATCCTTTTTGACCAGGATACCAATGATACCGGCGTAACGATTAATTTATTCGGCAAAGAAGTGATCACGCCGTCTGGTCCTGCGGTATTCAGCCGTACCTTTGGCTGCCCGATCCTGCCGATTTTTATGCATTATGATCCGGACGGCAGCTGCCGGGCTAAAATCTATCCTCCGATTTATGCGGAAAAAACAAAGGATAAAGACAGGGATCTCTATCAGGTTACGGAAAAGCTGATGGCAATTCTGGAACAGGAAATCCGCAGTAATCCGCCTATGTGGTTCTGGGTTCATGACCGGTGGAAAGATGGCGAGGCACGCTTTGCTTCAAAAAAATAGAATGCTGAGGAAACGTATATGGAAAAACAGGTAACATTGGCAACTGAGGTGACGTATTCCGGTATAGGGCTGCATTCCGGGAAAGACGTGACCATGACGTTGCAGCCCGGAAAACCGGGAACCGGTATCGTATTTGTCCGCACGGACCTGCCGGGGCAGCCGGAGATCCATGCACGGGCGGAACTGGTGACTTCCACACTGAAAGCCACTACCCTGAGTGAAAACGGAGCCCAGGTCTTTACGGTGGAGCATTTGCTGGGAGCCCTCTTTGCGATGGGGGTCGATAACTGCCGGATCAGGATGGATGCGCCGGAACCGCCGGTCACAGACGGAAGCGGTCTTGTATTTGCGCAGCTGGTGCAAAAAGCCGGGCGTCAAGAACAGGAAGCGGAAAAAAAGATATATGTTGTAGACAAGTCTTTTTCTGTGTATGACGGAGATAAATTTTTAATTATGCTGCCCTATGACGGGACACGCGTTTCCTTTACTTCCGTCAATGCCCATCCGTTGCTGGGGACCCAGTATTATGATGTGCTGTTGGACGAAGAAACCTTTTTAAAAGAAATAGCGCCGGCCCGTACCATCGGCTTCATGCATGAAGTGGAGCAGATGCGGAAGATGGGCCTGGGACTGGGGGGCAATCTGGAAAACGCGCTGGTGTATGACGATACAAAATGTCTTTCCGTGCCCCGTTTTCCGGATGAACTGGTAAGGCATAAAATTTTGGATGTGTTAGGGGATTTATCCCTTATCGGCCCATGGAAAGGGCATATCATTGCAGTTAAATCAGGACATTCCTATAATTCGCAGTTAGCAAAACAGATTATCGCGTACAGGGAGGGTAAATAATGGCTATTACACTGGATATTACTGAAATCAAAAAGATTCTGCCGCACCGTTTTCCCATGCTGCTGGTAGACCGGATCCTGGATTTGGAACCTATGAAATGGGCAGTGGGTGTAAAAAATATTACGGTAGGTGAAATACAGTTTCTGGGACATTTCCCCAATGATCCCATCATGCCGGGCGTATTACTGATTGAAGCCATGGCGCAGGTAGGCGGGGTCGCTATGTTGTATCCGCCGGAAAACCGGGGCAAGATTGCCGTATTTGCCAAGATTGACAAGGTACGGTTCCACAGAAAGGTAATTCCCGGCGATCAGGTGGTGACCCGTGCGGAAGTGGTAAAAATCCACGGCAATATGGGTGTGATCCACTGTGAAGGAAAGGTTAATGACGAACCGGCCTGTGAATGCGACTGCTTCTTCTCGCTGCAGGATAAAGCAGAATAGTTTAAAGGAGAAAGCAGGATTGTTTTATCATACAAAACTTAATAAATATTAAAGTTTGTATGAAAAACAGAGAAAAACGAAGAAAAAGAGTAAGACCTTTCTTTAAACTTAGTATATTTTACCATAACAAGAGAATAGAACCGAATAATTGCATTTTTCGGAAGTGAAAAATACAGCTGTTTTGGGAATATATTTTGTAAAGTGCTACTGTAACTGTACTGGGTAGTTACATAACATCCTGTATAAATGTGGCAAAAAAGGTTTTTGCAGTCGGAAAGGGCGAAACCGGATACCAATCTGGCTGCGGGGGAGTGAGAGAATGGCATCGGTAGTGACACCATTACACAAGATACATGAAACCGCGATCATTGAAAAAGGCGCGGAGATTGGTAAAAATGTAGTAATTGGTCCGTATGCAGTAATTAAACATGACGTGGTGCTGGGGGATGGCTGCATTGTAGGTCCGCATGTAGTGATTCATCCATACACCACGATTGGCAAAGACTGTAAGTTTTTCCCGGGCGCTTCCATCGGAAGCGTGCCGCAGGATCTGAAATTTAAGGGAGAACGAAGCCATACGGTCATTGGAGACCGCGGCGTTTTCCGTGAGTGCGTCACCGTAAGCCGCGCCTGCGGGGAAGGTAATGAGACCCGCATCGGCAATGATATTCTAATGATGGCGTACACCCATATTGCCCATAACTGTATTGTGGGCAACAATGTGATCATGTCCAACGTGGCGACGCTGGCGGGTCATGTGGTAGTAGAAGACCGGGCGGTCATCGGCGGTCTGGCTGCTGTCCATCAGTTCTGCCGTATCGGTCGGAACGCCATGGCCGGCGGTATGAGCCGCATATCCCAGGATATTCCGCCGTTTATGCTGGTAGCCGGGGACCCTGCTTTCGTGGCAGGTCTCAACAGCGTGGGCATGGCCCGGGCGGGGGTACCGCTGGAAATACGTACCCAGCTGAAAAAAGCGTTCCGCATCCTGTACCGCAGCGGTCTTTCGCTGGAAGAAGCCGTAGCCACCATGGAACAGGAGCTGGACAGCAGCGAGCCGGTTGAACATCTGATGCGTTTCCTGCGCAATGCGGAACGGGGTATCATCCATACCCGGAAATAAAATAACAGCAAGACAATTTATGGTATAATAAAAGAAGGCAGCGGTTCGTTTCGCTGCCTTTAACTTATGAACGGACGGTACATATATGGAAACCTTGGGCTTACTGGCTGGCATCGGTCACCTGCCGGTAGATGTGGCGCAGTCTGCAAAAAAGCTGGGCTATAAGGTCGTGGCGATTGCGGTGGTTGCGGATACGGATCCGGAACTGCCGGAAAATGCAGATGTATTCTATACGATTAATGTCGGCAAAGTGGGAAAGATTTTGCAGACGCTAAAACAGCATGACGTTAAAAACGTAACCATGATCGGCAAGGTTACGAAAGAAGTGCTGTACAAAAACGGTGTCATGATTCCGGATCTGACTACCATCCGGGTGCTGGCATCCCTTCCGGACCGGAAGGATGATACCATCATGAATGCCATTGTGAAGCTGATTGAGGATGAGGGTATGCATGTGATGGACCAGACGGTGCTGATCCAGCCTCTTCTGCCGGAACCGGGTGTGCTGACGAAACGGAAACCCACAGAACAGGAATGGGAGGATATGCGTTTCGGGTTCCAGATGGCCAAGGAGCTGGGGCGTCTGGATATCGGGCAGACGGTCGTGGTGAAGAACCGGGCGGTCATGGCGCTGGAAGCCATTGAAGGAACGGATGCCTGTATTTTACGGGGAGGGTTTCTCGGCAAAGGCGGCGTCGTGGTTGCCAAAACAGCCAAGCCGGCGCAGGACAACCGTTTTGATATGCCCAGCGTAGGAACTACCACGCTGACCTCGATGATCCATGCAGGTGCTACCGGTATCGTCATTGAAGCAGGCAGGACCTTGCTGGTGGATCGAAAACGCACACTGGCTATGGCAGAGGAAAAAGGAATCACCATTGTATCTATGAGCGAATCAGAATTGGTTTAATAAGTGGCAGAGATTCAATAGAAACTAAAATAGAAACCAAAACGGATAATAAAAATGAAATATTTAAGGAATTAGCAGCTGAAAGGTTTATTCAGCTGCTTTTTTATGTTATAATAAGATGATTTAATATGTATAAAAATGGGTAAGTATTGGCTGCTTCGGGAATAATCTCTGACAGTGGGATGAACAGCGTATCTTGTTTTCCCCGTGCTGCCGGTGTTACATAGGGGTATCATGGTCAAAGTATTGATTTCTGCGGGGGAAGCTTCCGGTGATTTGCATGCCGGTGCTGTCACCCGTGCCATTAAACAACTGGAGCCCACGGCGGAAGTCTTTGGTATGGGCGGCGATTGCCTGCGTGAAGCGGGCGGCGAGGTGCTGTTCGATATCAAAGACCACAGTGTCATGGGCTTTGTGGAAGTGCTGAAACGGCTTCCGGATATCTGGAAGCTGCGAAATGCATTTATCGAACTCATGGACAGGCGAAAACCGGATGTGCTCCTGACCATAGATTATCCCGGGTTTAATATGAGGCTGGCAAAGCTGGCGAAAGAGCGGGGAATCAAAGTGGTCTCCTTTATCGCCCCTTCGGCCTGGGCCTGGCGTCCCAGCCGGGCTGCCGGTGTGGTAAAGGTAGTGGACAAAATTGCATCCATTTTTCCGTTTGAATATGATTTATATAAATCCTATGGGGCGGACATCGAATTCGTAGGCCATCCGCTGGTGGATACGGTCAGGCCGTCCCTGCCCCGTAAAGAAGCAGAACGTTTGGCGGGAAAACGGGACGGACATCCTCTCATTCTGCTGATGCCCGGCAGCCGGGCCATGGAGATACAGCGGCTGTTGCCGGACATGCTGGCAGCGGCAAAGATTCTGAAGCAGAAACGCCCGGACATCGATTTTGCCATGCCGCGGGCTGTGACCATAGAGAGGGATATGCTGGAACGGCCAATCAAACAGGCCGGTCTGGATGTCAAACTGACCGAAGGGCATACGTACGATATCATGAGCGCAGCAGATTTTGCCATAGCCACCAGCGGTACGGTTACGCTGGAAGCTGCATTATGCGGACTGGGCTGTGAAATTTTGTACAAAGCTTCTCCTGTAAGCTTCTGGATTGCAAAACAGGTAGTGGAGATTCCCCACATCGGGCTGCCCAACATTGTGGCAGGAAGACTGATTGAACCGGAACTGCTGCAGGATGACTGCACACCGGAAAAAATAGCGGGTACGGCACTGGAACTGCTGGAGCCGGAACGCTTCGCCCAATTGCAGCGCGACCTGCAGGAGGTGAAAGAAAAACTGGGAGAGCCCGGCGCGGTTAAGCGGGTCGCAGAGCTGGTGCTTCGCATGGCCGGGGAAAACCGCAGGGAACATGTCCTGTCCGGTAAAATCGAAACATAATCTGTGAGGAGATCAGATGAATTTATACAAACGGATTCTAAGTTATATCAAACCATATCTGCATGTGCTCTTTGCCGCGCTTGTATGTACCATGCTGGCAGCAGCGGGCAACCTGTATCTTCCCTGGATTTTCAGGGATATGATCGACAAGGTGCTTTCTGCCAAAGATGCATATATGCTGAATATGATTTCAATCAGTATCGTTATAATCTTTTTTCTCCGCGGAATCTTTCTGTATGGACAGAATTACCTCATGAGCTATGTGGGACAACATGTGATTATTGATATCCGCGGTGAGGTGTTCCGTAAACTTCAGCGCCTGTCCATGTCCTTTTATGATAAGAACAAGACCGGCACCATCATGAGTTATGTGACGAATGACGTCAATGCGCTGCAGGGCGCCATGGTTGACAATACGATTGAGCTGGTCACGGAAAGCATCATTCTGGTGGGCTCTGTCTGCGCCATGATCTATCTGGACTGGAAGCTGACCCTGTTTACCATTCTGACCTTCCCGGTCGTCCTGTATTTTATGAATTTCTTTGGGAAAAAAATCCGCAGCTCCGGCGGGATGATCCAGGAAGCTACGGCCGATATCACTTCTGTGCTGCAGGAATCGGTTTCTTCTGCCAGGGTGGTCAAGTCTTTTGTACGGGAACAGTATGAAATAGACAGGTTCGAAAGGGAGAATGAGGCTAACCTTAATGCCAATCTGAAAAATGCCAGATACATGGCAACCCTTACTCCTACAATCGAATTTGTAGCGGCCTTGGGGGTGACCATGATCCTCTGGTTCGGCGGTAATAACGTGATTGCCAGCGAAACCACCGCCGGTTCGCTGGTCGCCTTTCTGGCTTATGCCGTCAATATTTCCAACCCCATCAAGCGCATTACCCGTACCACCGGAAATATCCAGAGAGCTCTGGCAGCGGCCCAGCGTGTTTTTGATGTGATGGATCTGCCGGAAGAAGTAAAGGATCTGCCTGATGCAAAGATGCTTCCGGCAGTGACCGGCAGTGTCCGCTTTGAACATGTGACGTTTTCGTATAACGAAGGGGACGAGATCCTTCACGACCTTTCCTTTGAGGCAGAGCCGGGCCAGGCTGTAGGTCTGGTCGGGCCGTCCGGCGCCGGAAAGTCGACGATTGCCAGTCTGCTGCCCCGGTTTTATGACTGTGATGCGGGTACGATCCGCATTGACGGAACGGATATCAAACATGTCACACTGGACTCCCTGCGGAATCAGGTAGGCATCGTACCTCAGGAGACCATCCTGTTCAACGGTTCGGTGTACGATAATATTTTATATGGCCGGCTGGATGCTACCAAAGAGGAAATCGAGGAGGCTGCCAAAGCGGCCAATGCCCACGATTTCATCATGGAGCTGCCGGATGGCTATAATACGATGCTGGGAGACCGGGGCGTGAACATTTCCGGCGGGCAGCGGCAGCGTATTGCCATAGCCAGGGCCATTCTGAAAGATCCCCGTATCCTGATTCTGGATGAAGCTACCTCCGCGTTGGACACGGAGAGCGAACGGGTGGTACAGGAAGCTCTGAACCGCCTGATGGTCGGGCGTACTTCTATCATCATTGCCCACCGTCTGTCTACCATAAAAAATGCCGACCGGATCCTTGTGCTGGATAAAGGGAAACTGGTGGAAGACGGTACCCATGATGAGCTGATGGAAAAGAACGGGTTATATGCACACCTGTATCAGATTCAGTACCGAACGAATACGGAAGAGAGTTGATTATAACCTATGATGTATATTCTTTATAATATTTTAGGCCTGCTGGTGTTTTTCATCGTAATCCTGCCGTTCTTTCTTTACCGGTTGGTTACGGAAAAGGGATTCGGCGTACGGTTTCGGCAGAGCATGGGGCTGATCCGCAGGGAAGAGATCGCAAATGTGATGAATTCCGACTGTATCTGGATCCATGGCGCGTCAATTGGCGAAATAGTAGCGACCAGCCCGATTGTAAAAGAAATCAAAAAAATCATGCCGGAGCGGAAAGTACTGGTATCTGCGTTTACCGTCGGCGGTTACGATATGGCAAAGCAGATCATCCCGGAAGCAGACGGATACATCTATTTCCCGCTGGATCTGCCCTGGGTGGCGGAATCTGTTGTGCGACGCATTCAACCCGGCATCTTCCTGCCGGTAGAAACGGAATTATGGCCCAACTTTCTACGGGCGATCCGGGAGCGGAACATTGCCGTAATGATGGTCAACGGCCGTATTTCTGAAAGATCGGTCAAGACATACAAGTATCTGTTCAGTATCTGGCGCGACATGCTGCGGACCGTAAGCCGTTTCTGCATGCAGTCCAGCATTGATGCCAATTACATTACCCATCTGGGCGCGGACCCAAAAAAGATTTTTGTAACCGGCAACACCAAATTTGACCAGACCTATGCGGAAGTGACACCGGAAGACCTGGCAACCTATAAAACCGAACTGGGATTGGGAGAAGACGCGTTCCCTGTCATCGTGGCAGGTTCCACCCACGCGCCGGAAGAGAATATTTTGCTGACCGCTTTTACCGAACTGCACAAACAGTACCCTAAAGCACGGCTTATTATAGCTCCCCGTAAGACGGACCGGGTAGATGAGATCCGGAGGTTGAGCGGTAAGTTCAATTACCAGGTTGGCTTGCGTTCCCAGTTGAAAAAAATCAATGGCCCCCGTCCGGAATATCCGGTGGTGCTGATTGATACCATCGGTGAACTGGGCCGTATTTATGCCGTAGGCGATATGGTCTTCGTGGGAGGCAGTCTGAAAAAGGGCTACGGCGGGCATAATGTGCTGGAACCGGCAGCCCATGCCAAACCCATCCTGGTAGGTCCTGACATGCTGAGCTTCAAGGATTCCTATTCTCTGTTGACCAAAGCAGGCGCCTTGCATACGGTGCACGATGCCCGCGGTCTTGCGAAAGAGTTTCTGCAAATTGCGGGAGACCGTTTTCTGCGCAAACAGATGGGGGATGCCTCCATGCAGGTCATCCGGGAAAACCGGGGCGCTGCCCTGCATACCATGCACTACCTGACCGACCTGCTGGAGAAAGCTTCGATTCCCCGTGCCTATACGAAGGAATATCCTGTCAATACCCGTAACTTTAACGATGCGGGCGGCGGCGGTCTGAAACACGGCGCAGCCATCGTCCAGTACATTTTCCACATGGCCCACGCCCCGGAACGTCCCTGGTACGCTTTTATCCTGTTAGGATTTTTACGCGGCCTGTCCTATATTTACGGTTTCGGCGCCCGGGTGAACCTGTGGCTGTATGAAGCAGGCATCCTGTCGAGGCGAAAGCTGGACTGCTGCGTTATCTCCATCGGCAACATTACCGTAGGCGGCACGGGCAAGACACCGACCGCCCAGCGTGTAGCTATGATGATCAAAGATATGGGGTACCGCGTGGTGATCCTGAACCGCGGGTACCGTTCCCACTGGGATAAGCCTTTGGGTGTGGTATCAGACGGAAAGAAAATTTTCATGACCAGCTACGAGGCCGGTGACGAAGCCTACCTGATGGCAAAAATGATGCCTGACGTGCCCATAGTCATCGGTAAGAACCGTGACGTGACCGGCAGGTATGCGGTAGAAAAACTGAATGCCGAAGTTATCATCATGGACGACGGTTACCAGCACTGGCAGCTGGACCGGGATCTGGACATCGTGCTGGTGGATACGCTGAACCTGTTCGGCAACGGGAATCTGCTGCCCCGGGGTATTCTGCGTGAACCCCTGAGCCACCTGGACCGGGCGGATATGTTCCTGTTTACCAAATCGGATCAGAGTTCCCAGCTGACCCGGAGCAGTCTGGTGGAAAATATCCGGCAGTATAATACGAAGGCCCCTGTTGTGGAAAGTATCCATCACGCCAAAGAGTTTGTAGAAATAGCAGACTGGTACAAAGGTCTCCAGCAGAATCTCATTCCCCTGGAAGAATTAAAAGGCAAGAAAGTCATGGTCTTCTCGGCCATTGGTAACCCTTCATCTTTTGAGCAGAATGTTTCCGGCTGCGGCCTGGATATAGTGGAAGCCATCCGCTACCCGGACCATCATGATTACGGTATGCTGGAAATGCAGTATATCGCAGAACGGGCAGCCGAACTGAAAGCGGACGCCCTGATCACTACCGGTAAGGACGCAGTAAAGATTCCTACGGAATTCATTTATTTCAACCGGGAAATTCCCCTGTATGTTATGAACATGGATATCATGATCACCCGGAATGAAGAGACCTTTGACAGACAATTGAAAGATACGGTGGAAACCGTGCTGAAGAAAACAAAAAGGAAAAGTAAAGTGCCTGAGATAAAAGAAGCCTTAAACACGTAAGTAAATGCAATATAAATCAGCATGTTTTATGAATCCATAGCAGCAGCAAAGGAGATGCTTTCATGAAAGTAATCTGTGTGATCCCGGCCCGGTATGCCTCCACCCGGCTGCCCGGCAAACCGCTGAAACTGATTGCGGGCAAACCCATGATCCAGCGAGTGTATGAGCAGGCAAAAAAGGCAAAGAGGCCGGCAGAGGTCATAGTGGCAACGGATGACAAACGGGTGTATGATGCCGTGCTTGCCTTTGGGGGCAGCGCCTGCATGACCCGGGAAGACCATCCCAACGGCACCAGCCGGCTGGCGGAAGTGGCGGAAAAATATCCTGACGCAGACGTTATTGTGAATGTGCAGGGAGACGAGCCCATGATCCCGCCGGAGATCATAGACCGGCTGGCAGAAGCGTTTCAGGCGGAACCCGGACTGCAGATGGCCACCATGAAGACCCTGATGCAGGAAAGCGAGTACAGCGATTCCTCCGCGGTGAAGGTGATAACGGATAAAAACGGCTACGCCCTGTATTTTTCCCGCAGCCTGATTCCTTATCCCCGGAACAAAACGGAGCTGTTTAAAGTGTACAAACACGTAGGCATTTACGCGTATACGAGAACTTTCCTCATGCAGTACGCCGCCATGGCCTCCACGCCTTTGGAACAGGTAGAAAGCCTGGAACAGCTGCGGGTACTGGAAAACGGATATAAGATAAAAGTCTTGGAAAGCGATTTCCGGGGCATCGGCGTGGATACCCAGGAAGATCTGGATGCAGTGAACAAACTGTTGGGAGGCAAGTAATGCATATCGTCAATGTAGGACCCTATAAAGTGGGACCCGGACAGCCCATGCTGCTGTTCGCCGGACCCTGCGTGCTGGAAGGCTATGAACACAGTCTGGCCATCGGGCAGGAAGTAAAACGAATCTGTGAAAAATTAGGTATGCCGTATGTATTCAAGGCGTCCTATGATAAGGCCAACCGTTCTTCTCATACTTCTTTCCGGGGACCCGGACTGGAAGAAGGGCTGAAACAGCTGGCCGCCATTAAAAAAGAATTAGGGGTGCCTGTCATCAGCGACGTGCACGAAACCATCCAGGTGGAAAAAGCGGCGGAAGTGCTGGATGTAATGCAGATTCCTGCCTTTTTATGCCGCCAGACCGATCTGGTCTGCGCCATCGCGAAGACCGGCCGCTGTGTCAATGTAAAAAAAGGCCAGTTCCTGGCGCCCTGGGACATGAAAAATGTCATCGCGAAAATAGAAGCGGCAGGGAATCAGAATATCCTCCTGACGGAACGGGGTTCCAGCTTCGGATACAATACACTGGTGACCGATATGCGGGGCCTGGCTATCATGCGTGAGCTGGGTTACCCCGTGGTGATGGACGCTACCCACAGCGTGCAGATCCCCGGAGGGCAGGGCACCAGCAGCGGCGGCCAGAGCCAGTATGTGCCTCACATGGCCAGAGCAGCGGCGGCAATCGGCATTGACGCGCTGTTCCTGGAAGTACACGACGATCCTTCCAAGGCCTTAAGCGACGGACCCAACATGGTGCGTCTGGACCGTCTGGAAGCGCTGCTGAAAGACGTGCTGGCCATAGATAAGATTATCCGCAAATAACGATGGAAAGGATACGAAGAACCATGAACGAACTGGAGACGGATGCCCAGAAAGTGCTGCAGATGGAAGCCGAAGCCATTCTGGATCTGATTCCCCGTGTTGACGAGCATTTTGACGCGGCGGTGGATATGATCCTGTCCTGCGAGGGCCGTGTCATCATGACCGGCATGGGAAAATCCGGCATCATCGCCCATAAGATTTCCGCGACCCTGGCCAGCACCGGCACCCCTTCCTTTTATCTGCACCCGGCAGAAGGGATCCATGGGGATCTGGGCATGGTTACGGCGGATGACGTGATCATAGCCATGTCCAACAGCGGCGAGACGGGGGAAGTGCTGAACATACTGCCTTCCCTGCGGCGGATCGGGGCGAAGCTCATCGCCATGGTAGGCAATGCCGATTCCACCCTGGCGAAAAACGCAGACGTGGTACTGAACGTGGGCGTGAAAAGAGAAGCCTGCCCCCTGGGACTGGCTCCTACCTCCAGTACTACCGCGGCCCTGGCTTTCGGCGACGCGCTGGCCATGGCGCTCATGGGGAAACATAATTTTACTTCCAAACAGTTTGCGGTGTTCCATCCCGGCGGCAGCCTGGGCCGGCAGCTGTTGCTTACGGTGGGAGACATCATGCACGGTGGCAGCGAGAACCCGGTGGTCAGAGGAACTGCTACCGTAACGGAAGCCTTGTTTATCATTACCGACAAGGGACTGGGCGCGGTTTCCGTAGTAGACGAAAAAAATATCATGATCGGCCTGCTGACAGACGGCGATATCCGCCGGGGCCTGTCCAAAGGTGTGGATTTCCTGAAACGGCCTGTTACAGAGTTGATGACGAAAGAACCCAAGTTTATTACACAGGAAAAACTGGCGGCGCAGGCTTTGCATATTATGGAAAGTCATAAGCCCAAACCTATTACGGTGCTGCCTGTACTTGATGAAGAACGGCATGTGATCGGGCTGCTGCATATGACGGATTTGGTAAGGCAAGGCGTGGTTTAGCGGTGACAGTCGCCGCAGCATAATACATTTCGGAGTAATATGACATGGTATCACAGAAGCTTTCACCGGAAGCATTGCAGCAAAAAGCGAAAAGGATAAAACTCGTGGCCCTGGATATGGACGGTACCCTCACGGATGGGAGTATTAATATCGGTTTGGAGGGCGAGCTGTTCAAACGGTTCAATGCCAAAGACGGGCTGGGAATTACGGCTGCCAGGCGACATGGTCTGCGCGTCGCTGTGATTACAGGCCGTAAAGGAGCTATCGTGCAGCGCAGGGCGGAGGAACTGGGTATTGCGGAAGACGTGATGAGCGGGATTTCTGCAAAAAAGAAAGCGCTGCAGGCGTTGGCGGAAAAATATAATGTTTTATTAGATGAAATCGCCTTTATGGGCGACGACCTGAACGACCTGCCGGCCTTAAAGATTGCAGGTCTGTCTGCGGCGCCGGCAGACGCGACAGAGGATGTGAAGCAGAGAGTGGAATACGTCACGCCTCATAAGGGCGGACGGGGCGCCGTGCGGGATCTGCTGGAACTGATCCTGAAAGCCCGGGGCATCTGGGATGCCATTGTGGAAGAATATACAGAAGAAGGAAAAGAGGACCGACAATAATGTTATATGCAGTTCTGAAGA
>ONAV01000052.1 GCA_900315925.1 uncultured Selenomonadales bacterium
TCGAATCATACCATATAAAAAGCACTTCTTTGCAAAACTTATTGCAACAGTTTTATCGAAAAAGAAAGATTTTTGTTGCAATAAGTTTTTCATTTAAAGGACTTTAAATATTACTATCAGCCCAAAGGAACATATATTGCGCATACTATGTCCGGTCTGGCTGACTACATGGAAGGATTCAGGGGCCCGGCTGTAATGTATCACCGTACCCTGTTCCCCAATGTAGTGCTGAATATGGAATACTATATACTTAAGGAATTGACGACCGGTATAAAGGGGCGCACCTGGTGGACAGATGTTACCTGTTATTTCTGATGAACCGGAAATCCTGTTTTTATTGCAAAAGTCTGAAGGATTCCCAGGTAATTAACAGACATGATAAATGCCTGAAATTTTAAAAGAAGAAGAGTGAGACCTATGAAAACGCTGGATGCAATTCAAAACCAAAACAAAAAAATAGCAGTCGTTGGGTTAGGTTATGTGGGGCTGCCCCTGGCGCTGGAATTTGCCCAAAAGGTTCCTACTATCGGATTTGACATCAACAAAGAAAAACTGGGTTTATACCGAAAAGGCATCGACCCTACAAAAGAAGCAGGAGATGAAGCCGTACAAAACACAACGTTGCGGTTTACAGACGACCCGGCAGATTTAAAAGAGGCGGCAATGATTATTGTGGCTGTTCCCACGCCTGTTACCGAAGATAATATGCCGGACTTAAGTCCGGTCACAGGCGCCAGTGAGATAATCGGAAAGCATATTGGCAATAATACTATTGTCTGCTATGAATCTACGGTCTATCCCGGCGTAACGGAAAATATCTGTGCTCCCATTATTGAAAGAGAATCGGGAATGAAATGCGGTCGGGATTTCAAGGTTGCCTATTCTCCGGAACGGATCAACCCGGGGGATAAAGAACACAGGGTTTTCAACATTCGGAAGATTGTTTCCGGCATGGATGAGGAAACGCTGGAAAATGTAGCGGAAATTTACAGCCTTGTAATTAAAGCCGGAGTGTACAGGGCGGAATCCATTAAAGTGGCAGAAGCCGCCAAGCTGGTGGAAAATGCCCAGCGGGATATTAACATTGCATTTATGAATGAACTGTCCCTGGCTTTCCACCAGATGGATATTGATACCAACCAGGTCATCAACGCCATGAACACCAAATGGAATGCGCTGGGCTTCCGTCCCGGTCTGGTGGGCGGTCACTGCATCGGTGTGGATCCGTATTACTTTTTATATGAGGCGCAACGGGCTGGCTATACATCGGAGATTATCCGGGCGGGACGCCGCATTAATAATGTAATGGCCCGGTATGTGGCCCGTTCTGTAGTGCGTAACATGATCCAGGCAGACCTGAAAGTGAAAAACGCAAGGGTTTACCTGTATGGTATCACGTTTAAGGAAAACTGTCCGGACGTGCGAAATTCCAAAGCGTTGGATGTGTGCAAGAATCTCCTTGGCTATGGCGTTGATGTAAAACTGGTGGATCCCTGTGCAGATTTGACGGGGCTGCCGGAACAGTATAAAAAATTAGTGGTTGGCATGGACGAGGTAAAAGATGCCGACGCGTTGGTCTTCGTAGTGGCCCATGACAGGTTCAGGCAGTTTGACGCAGCTTCTCTTGCTTCCAAATTCAAAAAGGAAGTGTCTGTTAAAGTACTGGCGGATGTTAAAAGTATTTTTGACAAGAGAGAATTGCAAAAAGCCGGATTCTTATACTGGAGCTTATAACCATGCATCTGAAAAAACATCTGTTTTTCATTGTTTTAATATTTTGCGTTCTTGGCGCGATTTACTTCTATGCTCTTTCAGATATGTTTCATCCCAAGCAAATTGCCAGTTATGAAAACTTTACGGAAATGAGCGAAGAGTTTGACGCGTCAAAGGAGATTGCAGCGGCAGAGAAAAAGTACCAATCGGTAAAAGAACCGGCACGCGTTATAAAAGGTTACGAAAAAACAGCTGCTAACGTGATAGCCCTTACTTTTGACGGAATGGACAGCCGCGGCAACATGGACGCAATTCTGAAGATCGTAACTGACAATAAATGGCATGCTACGTTCTTTGTGGAAGGGGTAAACGCGGCGCGGAATGCTACGGTCATCAAGAACCTGCTGGAAGAGGAGCAGTTAATCGGTAATTACAGCTTTGTCGGTATCAGTAAAGCAGAGCGGCTGGAACCGGAGGTTTTGGTTGAACAATTCTGCCGGACCCAGAAAATTCTGAAACTGCTTACCGGCAGCGAACCAAAGTTGTTCCGGCTATACGATACTAAATATTTAGATCATCTGTTGCGCGCTGCGGCAGCCTGTGGCTTGGAAAAGGCCGTAGAAAGTAATGCTGTGATTTATGTGCGCAAACTGGCTGATGAGGGTACAATGGATCAGTTTGTAGCCGGTATTAAACCCGGTATGATCGTTTCCCTGCAGATGAGCCGGCCTGTTCCAATCACATATTCCAAAAAGAAAGGACCGGACAAGCCTGCGATAGATAAAAAGCCTACTATTACGGATAAAAACACAGTACCCGGTGAAGAAGTCACTACGGTGGAAATTGTGAAGAGGCTTTGCGGAAAGCTGAAGAATAAAGGTTTTGCTGTTGTTACTGTGAATATGTTAGAAAAGATGGCCGCCGGTCAGGAAGCGGCAGCCAAAGTATCTGACGGTTTGAAGAATGATAAGACGGTGAAATAGCTGATGAGAAGAATTTTGGTGAAACGGATTGCGCTCCTGACTGCGTTATGGACGGCAGGTAATATGGCAGCCACTGCTGGTTTTAATCAGTTTACTTCGGTTGCGACTCTGCCGCAAACGGCGTATGCGGCCACATCTGAAGAAGAGCGGGCCTTGCAACGTGCCGAACAGGACCTGATTGAAGCACAGCACAGGGTAATAGAAGCCCAGCGGGCTTTGTTGGAAAAGCAGAGAAGGCAGCTTGAAAACCGTGAGGGGGAAAGCACGGTTCCTGCAGCGCGGGCGCGGCGTGAGACAGCTCCGGTGAAGCAGCGTAAGGATAGCTATGAAACGCCGCCGAGCGAAACGCCTGTGATAAGACATGAGGAACCGCAAAGGGTACAGCGGAATGAAACGCCTGTGATAAGGCATGAGGAACCGCAAACGATACAGCGCAATGAAACGCCTGCTGATTTTCCTATGCAAAAACAGCAGGAAAGACAGGCGATATCGATTCCCAGGACGCCTGCAGGCAGCCGGACGCCTTCCGATGCCAATGGATACAGACAAAATGCCAATCAGAACGTTTTGAATGACGACGGCTTTGCCAATGCGGTTTGGCAAGACAACAACGGCGGTGTTGTGGCAAACCAGCAGACCGGTGAAACTATAACAGAAAACACAAAAGCATCGTCCCTGCTAAGCGGATGGACTGCTGCCGATCTCGATACGTTACGAAAACAGAACAATGGCATTCTCGCAACGGAAGAAAAAATGATCTACACTACGGATTCGTCCGTCATGTTTACGTTTACCGGTATGGCGCGCAAGAAATCTGTAGATTCTGTTCTGAATGCGTTACGACAGGTTAACGGAAAAGGCACCTTTTTTGTTACGGAACGGGAATTGAAACGGAACCAGGATGTGATTAGAGAAATCGTGGCTGCCGGTCAGGAACTTGGCATCTGTATCTATCCGAAGCCGGAAGAAGGGTTCGGGGATGTCTGTGCTGATATTTTACGGGTCAAGCAAATTCTGAAAAACCAGTACGGGAAAGACAGTAATCTGGTAAAACAGTTCTCCGGTGCCGTCAGGGATGTGACGAAAGAAGCGGTTTCGGCTCTTGGTTGTCGTCTCATCGGCGCCAATATGAATGCTGTACAGAGCCGCCATCAGGACTATCAGACTGCGGAACAGATATTGCCTGAGATTATGGGGAAAGCGGTTTTCTCATTGGGACGCGGCTGGATTGTCAACATCCGTATGGACTTTTATAAAAAACCGGATCTGGCAGCAGAACTGTTATTATATCTGAAACGCAAGAAAATTGATAATATTGCCTATAACTCCTTTGATGATATGGCTGACGTCAATCCGGTTAATGATTCTGCGTACAGTTTGAAATCGGTGGGTCAGGTGCTGTCAATAAAGGACAAACTGTGGACATATCCGGTTCCGGAGAAAGATTATGTAAAAGGCATCGAGCGTTATCCGCTTCTGCCCCATGACGCTACCCATGAGCAACTGGTCGATGAACTGGGCAAACGTTACTTTGGTGAAGGAACGGTCAATGCCCATGACAGAAGTCTGGGCTTTACAGAAGAAGATTTCACCAAGTTTGATATGACGGGAACTGTTAAGACTGACGACAATGTCATCTTCCTGACTTTTGATGACTGGGGACATGATTCCGCAATCAATCCGCTGTTGTATGTGCTGCGAAAACACAGGGCGCCGGCTACGTTCTTTATTATAACCCACAATGTTACCGACAATCCCAACCTGCTGCGCGCTATTGCGGAAGAAGGCCACGATATTGCCAGTCATACCAATACCCACAAGGCAATGGCTGTAGAAGATGAACACGGAAAGACCAAGCCGACCATGGGGTATGAAGAATATTACAACGACCTTAATACGTCGTATAACAAGCTGGCAAGTATTGTGGGCGATCTGCAGTGGCCTGACGGAAGACCGGTGCTGACCAAGTTTATGCGCCCGCCTACGTTGGCAATCAGTGCAATGGGAACCCGTGCTATTCTGGAGAACGGTTTCGAGTACATCATTAACGGCAGTACCAGTACTGCCGACTATGGGGCTTCCAGTTTGGAACAGGAAATCAAGGTCATTCGGGACGGACTGTATTATCGCGACAAACTACGGAAAGGCGCTATCTTTGTCATGCACATGACGTCTGCCGCAAAATTTACAGCGACTGCGCTGGATGTCATCTTAACAGCCAATGAGAAAAAAGCCGATAACGATCCTACCAAGTTTAAAGTCGGTTTGTTGTCTGATTATCTGGATTACGGCTATTCTCAGGGCAAAACGAAGAAGCAGATGAATCAGGAAAAACGAAGAATTAAGTGGTGGTAAATTGATGTTTGATTTCTTGTCTGGCAAGAAAACAAAAAATGAATATGAAAAAGAAGAGCCTGTACATGATATCCTGATGCACCAGTCGCCGGATCGGCGCCTGCTGCCTCACATGCCCGGCAAGCACCGGAGCGGTAAAAGCCGCCGTGCTATCAGCGATGAAGAGGTTAAGAAGTATCCTTACCTGAAATTCTTTAACGGGGAAGATGCCAACGTCCGTTACGATGTGCGCTATCCTGTAAAAATTTCTGTATCCAACAAAGCCGGTTCTTATTCCGGATATGCGTCGGATATTTCCATTACCGGTATGAAGCTGCATGTTTCTAAAGACGCGGCGGAAGCGATTGCGCAGAAAAAAGTAGTGACGCTGTCATTTGAAATTGAGCCCGGAACAGTGCCGGAAGGTCTTGAAATGAAAGTAAAGACTTCGGCCCATGCGGCGTGGCCTAATGAGGAGGTCGTGCAACAGAAACTGGCTGATGTCAGGAGCGGGAAACTTTCTTCGGATACGGAATTCATCTTTGGTATGCAGTTTGAGCATAACCTGCTGGAGTATTCCAACCGTCACCATGCCCGTTCAGAACTGATGATGGCCACCTTCCTGCTGTTCATCATCTGCCTCGGAGTATTGCTGATGCGTACCGAGAGCGTCATTTATTTTAAGTTTAATAAGTACCTTTATTTGTACAGTATTATTGCCAGCACTTTTTTGCTGACCAAGTATGCTTTCGGCTTTTTCTATAAGCCTGTACCTGCAGACGAGAGTTATACGCCCGGCGTTACCATCATTGTGCCGTGCTTTAATGAAGAAACATGGATACGGCAGACGATTCTGAACGCTATGGATCAGTATTATCCCCAGGACAAACTGGAAGTTATTGTGGTGGACGACTGCTCCACCGACAATTCAGCAAAGGTCATCCGGGAAACCATTCAGGATATTATTGACCAGGAAGGCTCGGAAGTGGCGTCCCGTATCAGTTATATTTTGCAGCCGGTCAATAAGGGAAAGCGCGAGGCCCTGGCTTTGGGAGCTAAACATGCGCAACACGAACTTCTGGTCTTTGTTGATTCCGACAGCTTCCTGAATCCCTATGCCATTATCAACCTTGTGCAGCCCTTTAAAGATGAACAGGTAGGCGGTGTTTCCGGTCGTACGGATGTGGCCAATACCTATACCAATTCCCTCACTAAGATGCAGTCTGTCCGTTATTACATTGCCTTTCGTGTCATGAAAGCAGCGGAAGGCCTGTTTGACGCGGTGAGCTGCCTTTCCGGACCTTTGTCCTGCTATCGAAAAGATCTTGTCCTTAAATATTCGGACGATTGGCTGAATCAGAAGTTTTTGGGACAGCGGGCCACCTTTGGGGATGACCGGGCCATGACCAACATGATTCTGAGGCACAACCGTACGGATTACCAGGATACGGCTATTTGTTACACCATTGTTCCTAATGATTATGATGTATTTCTCAAGCAGCAGATGCGGTGGAAGCGTAGCTGGCTGCGGGAATCACTGATCGCTGGCAGCTTTATGTGGAAAAAGGAGCCTTTTGCGGCGATCAGCTTTTACATGGGGCTGCTGGTTCCTATCATTGCTCCTGTCATTGTCTGCTATAATTTACTCTATATCCCCATCACCCATCGCGTATTCCCCACAGCATTTATAATTGGTATGCTCCTGATGGCCTTGCTGATGAGTGCCTGCCAGGTCTTGCTGCGGCGCAGTACGACGTGGCTGTATGGTATCTGGTTCTGTCTCTACTATGAAATGGTACTGCTTTGGCAGATGCCTATCGCCTGGTTTACATTCTGGAAATCTACCTGGGGCACACGTATGACTCCTGCTGATTTGGAAGAGCAGGAACGCAAACAGAAAGCTAAGCTTTCTGACGAACCCAAAGTGGCCGGTCCGGCGGAGCAGGTTGTGCTGAATGAGGTTGTACAGGAAACTGCCGAAAAACCGGCAGTGGCAGTCAAGCCGGAAGAGGCGGTGACGGCTATGGCGGCGACAGCTGTCGTAACCACAGGAGGAGCGGGTATCAATACAACCGCTAAAGAAGAATCTGCATCCGTTATTACTGATAAGTCTGATTATTCTGCTGCCTCGAAAGCAGAAGTATCTGCGAAACAGGAAGTTAAAGAAGAAGCAGTTTCTGAAATTAAGCCTGTTGCGGATAAAGTTGCCGCGGAAGAAGTTTCAGTGACGAAAGTTGCTGAAAAGAAACCTGCTGCAGATGATATCGCCGACCAAACAGCAAATGCAGCAAAACGTGTCAGGGAAATCTTTAATCCGGATGCGGTTCCGTATCTTGATACCCGGCATTTATCACAGACGTTGGGCGAAGTGCATAGGATGCCGCTCTCTGAAGAAATCAGGCGTGAGCAGGACGCGCTGATTGAACTGATTCGCGAAAATCAGAGACAGGTGGCGGAACTGCACAGGCTCATGGAACAGCGGATTGAACTGGAAAAGATGCGCATTTCGGCTTATGAGAGCACCCTGGCGGCAGAACGG
Source organism: uncultured Selenomonadales bacterium (assembly GCA_900315925.1). Taxonomy (GTDB): domain Bacteria; phylum Bacillota; class Negativicutes; order Acidaminococcales; family Acidaminococcaceae; genus Succiniclasticum. The sequence continues at coordinate 7,570 of ONAV01000052.1, forward strand.
AAAAATCATAACGCGGCAGAACAAAGAAATGCATTACATGACCAAAGAGAGAAATCTTCTCAAAGTATTGCTCCCGGGCAGGAGGTGGATGAGCCATGACTCTGGCAGATAAGGAATTCACTTCCAAACGTAACCGTGTGAAACGGATTCGCTCTGTTATTGAAGTTATTGTCATTATTGTATTGCTGTATATTGTAATCAACGCCCTGTTCGTGTTTTCCAAATATAAACCGTTTTCTCTGAATGATACGGAGTTTGGCACTGATGAAGGCTTTGTAGCTATTTCCTATTTTGGCGTGGACCGAACCGGGACGAACGTCCTGATCGGTAAGGAGCAACTGGAACATCATCTGGAAGTGTTAAAAAAGAACGGCTTTGTTACGATTACCGGTAAGGATGTGCAGGATTATTATACAAAAGGCAAAGCGTTGCCTAAACATTCCCTCTATCTTAACTTTGAAGACGGACGCAAGGATACTGCAGTATTTGCGGAAAAAATACTGGAAAAATACAATTACCATGCTACCATTTCCACGTATGCGGAAAACCTGCACAATAACGATAACAAATTCTTGAAATCTCAGGAATTGAAGACATTTTTGGAAAACGGGTTCTGGGAACTGGGCACCAATGGGTACCGGCTGTACTATATTAACGTTTTTGACAGATGGAAAAATTATCTTGGCAATATGAATCCCCTGGTGTATTCCCATCTGACCGGGGTAATCGGCCGTAACTACAACCATTATCTGATGGATTACATCCGGGACGATAAAGACTTTCCTGTAGAGAGTTATCAGGCGATGAAGGACCGTATCACGGATGACTATACCATGCTTCGCGACATTTACACCAAAGATATCGGATTTGTGCCGGAAGCCTACACACTCATGCATGCCAATACCAATCGTTACGGTAATAATGAAGACGTAAGCCAGGTTAATGAGCAGTGGCTTCGCAGACTTTTTAAGTTTACTTTTAACCGGGAAGGTTACTGCCGTAACCAGCGAAACAGCAGTATTCATGATCTTACCCGTATGGAGCCCCGTTCTTACTGGCCGGCGAATCATCTGCTGATGCGTATCAAATACGATGACGTGCCTGATATCAAGTTTGAACCCGGGGATGAGAATCAGTATAAGGAATGGGATGTTGTTAAAGGAGCAGCTGAATTCAGGGATGAAACTGTCATTTTAACTACCATGCCGAAAGAATACGGGTTGATGCGGTTGAAGAACAGTTCCGGCTTTAATAATGTGCGTCTGACCTGTGATGTGAAAGGCAACAAATATGGGACACAGCGGATTTATCTGCGCTCGGACGAAAAAGCTGCAAATTACATTGCAGTTGCGTTTAAAAACAACCATTTATTGGTAGAAGAAAATGCAGGCGGCGTCTTTAAGAAGCTTAAGGATATAGACCTGTTTGAATTTGACGGTGGAAAATACCATTCCATTGATGAAGACAAGAAAGAAGTTGCAATCAAAGAGAGGGAAATTTTTGGCCGCTATGCGTCCAATACGGCTTCTGTCAGAAAGCAGATGGAGAAACTGCAAGCCGAGAAAGAACGTAAAGTGTTTTCCGTAGAGGAAGGCGGTGCGCCGTATATTCCCACTATGAGTTATCATGCCCGTATGGATCGTAAACTGGAAATTCGTCTGCGGGGTAATTTGATGACAGTATTGCTGGATGGCAAACCGGCGGTTGAAAATCTGAAAATTGAACGTAACCAGCCAGGGTTCCTGTGCCTGGGAGCCGTTTGGCCGGACTATGGTTACAGTCAGACAAACCTGGCGGATGATGTGTACGACGGAGTGTTTTCCGGACTGAAAGTGGAAGAACTGACTGCTGATAATAAAAATCTGCCGGTTTTATACGATGTACACTATACAGGCTTTGAAGGTTTTAAGCGCTCTGTAAAACATAAATGGGAAGCAGTGTTGGACTGGGTGCTGGCGACGTTCTGACAGGATATCGGAAACGTACTCCCAAAAAGTGTCGTACCCGATTTGATATGTCTCTTCCTATTAACTTATATAAGTAAACGAGAGGTATCTGTATGCGAAACTATATAAAGGCTGGCATGTGTTCAATACTGACCAGTCTGATGCTGTTAGCTGCCGGCTGCCTGCCTGCCGGTCTTTCGGCGGATGCCGCCCGTCGTCCCCAGCCAACCTTTAACGGGAATGCATGGGTAACCTATTGGGATTTTGACAGGGGGTTGAAGGAGGCTGTTAAGATTCAGAGCCAGTTAAACTCTGTCAGCTATTTTGCGGCAGCCTTTGACAGAAACAACAGGATTATGTTGATGGGGCCTGCACAAAAGTTCACGGCCCAAAAGTTTACCCGCTACAGGGCGGAAATTAAAAAATATCTGACTGTGGTTAACGATGTGTACAAAGACGTTAATAATCCTGCAGGCGAAAGCATCGAAAAAGATACACAGGTTTTGTTCAGCTTATTTGAAACAGATGAAAGCATGCGTAGTCATTCCCAGGATCTTTTAGCAGGAGTTAAAAAGCATCATTTTGACGGTTTGGAAATCGACTATGAAAATATCTGGAAGAATCCCCAGCTGGCGAAGAAGTTTGTGCGGTTTTTAAAAGTGCTTGTACCGGCGGCCGAAGAAGCGAAAATTCCGCTGCGCATCATACTGGAGCCGGGGGTTCCTGTTTCTGCGTATGAACTGCCGGAAGGACCGGAGTACGTGCTTATGTGTTATAATTTGTTCGGCGTTCATAGTGTTGATGCCGGCCCGAAAGCGGATGACCGCTTTTTGGATAAAATGCTGGAAAAAGTTAATCAACTGCCAAGGCCTCACAGTATTGCCCTGGCTACAGGCGGCTGTGTATGGCAGGAAGGGAAAAGACCCTGCTTTGTAACAGAGCAGGAAGCCCTTGCATTGCAAAAAGAGCTGAAAGTTACCCTGCACAGAGATTCCCTTAGCGCTGCGAAGTACTTTAATGGAAAAGACAATGCAGGTAAATCTGTGGAATGCTGGTTCGCTGATGCAAAGACTATCATTGCGTGGAAACGCCAGGCACTGGACTATGGTGTAGACGGAATATCCCTTTGGCGATTGGGCGGTAATCATAAGATACAGGAATACTATCCGGGTATTATGAATAAAAAATAACAATGAATAATTAAATTGACAGCCCCGGTATTTTTGTTAATGCAAAGATGCCGGGGATTTATATTTACAAATAGAAGAAATCATGGGAAATGTTGATTTCGGGATGGATTTTTATCTTCTTTTGTTATCGTTTTTGAAACACTCGGGTACGTGTAAAAAGAGAAGCGCATAAAAACACTGCTTAGCGTAATAAAAAATATTAAAAAAGTGTTGACACGTTTTGTAAAAGATGTTACAATACACAAGTCTCACGGGATAAGTGCGCTCATTTTGAAGGAGTAAATGCAATGAGTCTGGACGACTTGAAGACAGCCGGGGCCAAGGTTGTAGGGGTGAAGCAAACTGCGAAAGCCCTTCAGAAAAAGACGGCTTCGGGCGTGTATATCGCGGCAGATGCGGAGGAACGCATCACGGCTCCCATCAAGGCAGAATGTGAAAAACAAAATGTTGACTGCCTGGTTGTGGAAAGCATGCAGGTGTTAGGTAAAGCCTGCGGCATCCATGCGGGTGCTTCTGCGGCGGCGATACTGAAAAACTGATAGGGATCCCGGCAACGGGGTTTTTATAAATACTAAATCTAATTGACAGAAAGGAGGTGCCGATATGCCAACAATTAATCAGCTGATCCGTAAGGGCAGAGAGGTGCTGAAGACCAAATCCACTGCGCCGGCATTAAAAGAATGTCCGCAGAAACGTGGTGTGTGCACCCGTGTATACACCACCACACCGAAGAAACCTAACTCTGCATTGCGTAAAGTTGCTCGTGTACGTTTAACCAACGGCATTGAAGTTACAGCTTATATTCCGGGTATCGGTCACAATCTG
>ONAV01000053.1 GCA_900315925.1 uncultured Selenomonadales bacterium
GTCATTCTGGACGGGGTCTTCAGCCACACAGGGGATGACAGCATTTATTTTAACCGGCGGGGTAATTATCCGGGAACCGGGGCGTACCAGTCGAAAACGTCGCCATATCATTCCTGGTATCAGTTTAAGAAGTTTCCGGAAGAATACAGCTGCTGGTGGGGCGACAAGAGTCTGCCGGAAGTGGATGAAACGGACAGCAGTTACCAGGACTTTATCATACGGGATGAAGACAGCGTGCTGAAGCACTGGCTGAAAGCAGGGATCAGCGGCTGGCGCCTCGATGTGGCGGACGAGTTGCCGGACGAATTTTTGAAGGTGTTTTACAGCGAGTTAAAAAAGAGTGACCCGGACGCTGCCATGATCGGCGAGGTCTGGGAGGATGCCTCCAATAAAATCAGTTACAGCAAACAGCGTGCCTACCTGTGCGGCGGCAAGTTGGACAGTGTGATGAACTATGTGCTGCGCCGACTGATGCTTGACTTTTTGGTGGGCCGGGCTGACGCGGGCTATACCAACACCCTGTATCTGCAGCAGATGGAAAACTATCCGAAAGAAAACCTGTACGCCATGCTGAATCTGGCCGGCAGCCATGATGTGGAACGGGTCCTGTCGGTGCTGGATGTGCCGGTTAGCAATAATAATAAGGAAAACAATTTGAATAAAGAATCATCTGCTGAAACGGTTCAGCCGGAAAAAGCAACGGTGCTATCTAATCTTGATACAGGCGAACAGCGCCTGCTGTTGCTTTGGGCCTGGCAGATGACACTCCCGGGAATGCCCTGCATCTATTACGGGGACGAGGCAGGACTGAAGGGCGGAAAAGACCCGGATAACCGGCGCCCTTATCCCTGGGGCAGGGAAAACAAACAATTACAGGCATACTGCCGCGCCTTTGTTCAGTTGCGGAAAAAGCATGACGCCTTGCGCACGGGGCGGATGATTCCCGTTTATGCAGAAGGGGATGTGTATCTTTATGCCCGCTCCATTGAAGGCGGAAAAGATGTTTTCGGCAAACCGGCAGAGGACGGACTGTTTTTTGTGGCGCTGAACCGTGGTACGGAAGCTCATACGGTGCGCGTCTATACCGGGGAACTTGCCTTTGGGGAATTACTGCCGGTGGGGCCGGTGCCGGCGGAACCGGTTTCTGTCGTCAACGGGGTTTTTACGGTTACGCTGCCGCCCCTGAGTCAGCAGATTTACCAATGTACAGAAAAGCATACCTACTGCGAACCTGTAGAAGGACAGCCTGACCATGTGACGGCAGAAAATAAAAACAGCCGGCTTGATTTACGGAAGGCAGGAATTTTACTGCATCCTACTTCGTTATGGGGTGAAAACGGGAAAGAAAAAAAAGAAGCTGCCAAAGAGTGGATCGACTTTTTAGCAGCCGCCGGGCAGAAAATCTGGCAGATCCTTCCTCTGAACCCGCCGGGTCTGGGTGATTCTCCCTATCTTTCCGTATCCGCGTTTGCCGGACATGAAACCTTGTTTGCGGGGACAGACGAAAAAACCTGTGACACAACGAAGGAAACGGTAAGCAGCGCAAACAAAAATATAAAAGCGGAAGAACAACAAAAGTATCTTGCCTTTTGTCAGAAAAACAGTTACTGGCTGCCGGACTATGCCCTGTTCCGGGCGCTGCAGGACTATTTCCATAAACCCTGGCAGGAGTGGCCTGAAGAGATACGGACGCGGCAATCGGCGGCGGTAAAAAAATATGAAAAGCTGCTGGAAAAACAAACAGAGATATATAAAAGGAAGCAATTTGAATTTTTCTGTGCCTGGCAGGATATCAAAGCCTATGCCAATGCAAACGAAATTGAAATTTTAGGGGACATGCCCATTTTTGTGGCGGCGGACAGCGCAGACTGCTGGGCTCATCCGGAATACTTTTACCTGGACGGAGGGGGATATCCGGAAGAAGCAGCCGGAGTGCCGCCGGATTATTTCAGCGCCACCGGGCAGATCTGGGGCAACCCCCTGTATCGCTGGGATGTTATGGAAAAAGACGGATTCCGCTGGTGGAAAGAACGGTTCCGTGCCATCACACAGTTCACCGACAGGGTCCGGGTAGATCACTTCCGGGGCTTTGTGGCGGCCTGGGGCGTTCCCCGGGGAGAAAAGGATGCCACCACCGGCAGCTGGAAACCGGCTAAAGGCAGGGAGATGTTTCTGGCTTTACGGAAGGAACTGCCGGGCTTGCAGCTGGTGGCTGAAGACCTGGGACAGATTACAGAAGATGTATACCGGCTGAAGGATGAACTGGGACTGCCGGGCATGCGGATTCTGCAATTCCATTTGCAGAACCGGGCTGACGGCCTTTGCGATTTTGCCACGGAACCGAACTGTGTAGCCTATACGGGAACCCACGACAACAATACCTTACAGGGCTGGCTGGAAGAAGAAGTCTCGCCGGAACTGCGTAATCAGCTGCGTAGTCTTTGCGGCAAAGAACCGGATACCTGGGCGCTCATGGAATATCTGTACAGTCGCCGGGCAGAAACGGTCGTTGTGCCTGCACAGGATATGTTAGGCCTGCCTTCCTCATGCCGCATGAACACACCGGGAACTCCTTCCGGTAACTGGATGTGGAAAATGGAAAAAGGGCGCCTGACCGAAGCGTTGGCCAGCAGGCTGGCGGCGTTGGTGAAGCAATACAGGCGATGAACGTGTAAATCGTTTTTGTCCACCAAAACGATAAAAGAAAAATGCAAAACGAACAAACCTGTTGTAGTAATATTTTTGCAATCGTTAATTATGAGAGCAAAATTAAAATCTGACAATTCCGTGAAAATAAAACCGCTGATTTTATCACACCTCTGTGGTGCGTAAAAAAAGTCAACAACTTTTAAAAATTTATTTTGTCCGGTTTACAAAAATTGTGCTTGACAAAACAGTAAAAATGCTCATTTACATAGATGTTCGGTGCTTTTCGCCAAAGATTTACTACATATTGTGGTGTGAATAAAATGAAAGTTATACACATGACTTATCCACAGGCTGTGTATAACAATGGTGGAAAAAAGGATTTTACCGGAAAGAATTGCTGTTTTTCACGTTTTTTAAAGGAAAAACACCTGTTTTCTGTGGATAACTCTGTGCATAGTGTGCATAAATCTGTGAAAAACATAAAAATCGTAAACCGATTATTTGGTATGTTTTCCTCAGTGGACAGAATTCTTTTTCAAATCTGTTTTGCCAATCTGCAGTTTGCGCTTTTGAATTTATATGGTAAAATATAACGGTATGAATTTTAACAGCCAAAGCCCTTATAATCTGCAACTCTTACGGAGACTATGATTAATCAGTGTTTCCTTAAATCTGTAAATGGTAAGAAGGGCTTTGTAGAACAGAAAGACGAGGATTAATTTTATGGCAATCAAACGTGATATTGCGGAAAAACTCATGAGCGGGAAAGGAAATCTGATCAGTTCTTCTTTCAGCGTAATTCCGGACGGGTATCTGGGCCTGGTAGAAAACGGCAGCGGCCGCCACCTGACAGTGGTCTGCGGTGAAAAATCCGAATGGAACAAGGCCTGGAAGGGCGCAGAATTTGAAACTGCGGATGAGCATAAAAAGATAAAAATCGGTATGTTTCCCTTAAATCCCAACAATGCGGCCCTGGTACGGCGACTGATAGGCTGGGCAGCCCCTTCGTCCTGCGGGGTAAACGGAATCAGTGTGGCTTTCAGCGACTGGTTGGGCGTGGTTAACAACCAGCAGCCCAATTTATTTGTACATAAACAAATCAAACCGGTACTGGTGGATTATACGCCGGAATACAGTGCTGTGTTGCAGCGGAATTTTCTGGAAGCGATGGACACTGCGACATGGAGCGTACTGTCTTCCGGTTATAAGGGGGGCTGGGCGGCCAATGCAGCCGGACTGAAAACGGAAGAAGAAATCGTCAAGGCGCTGTTGTACGGATACAGCGGTATCGGCGTGGACTGCAGCGAAAAGATCGATCGCGCCGTGGAAGAACTGAGCGTGGAAGAATCGGAAAAACGTTTTGGGGAGCTGGACAAAGATTTTAAGGAAGCCATTGATAAATCCTATCTGGATGCGGAATTCCAGGTTGGCGATGTAAAAATCAAATTTGAAGAAAAGGCTTTGCACCGGATGGTACTGGAGTTCGGCCAGGCCATCATGTTCCTGCAGAACATGTACAAGGATTATCTGGATGACACACCCTGGGATCTGGATTTTGAAGTGGACCTGTCTCGCTGCGATAAAGCACTGACCCCGCAGGAGCATTATTTCCTGGCAAACGAGCTGAAACGGGCTGCGGTGAAATTTGACACCCTGTGCGTCAATGCCAATACTTTCAAAAAAGAAATGGAAGAAAATCTGGCTTACCATGCGGGCATTGCCAAAGCTTTTGACTACCGCATGAGTTTCGCAGACACGGCCCTGGCCTTTGACGATCTGGCAGCTGTGGCAAAAAGTTTCCATCAGCGTGTGAATTTTAAACTGACCCATGTACTTTGGCTGGCTGCACTGCAGACAATTGCAAAGACGGACGGCACTCTGCTGAAACAGATTGCGGAGAAAGCCGGGCTGCAAGTTCCGGAAGCAGGAGAACTGACCTTTGAGAAGGAAGCCGGTCGTGCTTTTGCTGCCGCTTACGATAAAATATTAGGATGCGAAGAAGGGAAAGAAAAACTTCCGGTCAGGGAAGCGGTGGAAAAAGAAATTGGGTTGTACGAAGCAAATCTGGCAACCTTGGTGAACGGATTTATTCGCAAGCTGTAATTATAAACGATAATCATTGCAGGGAGGTGTTCGCATGGACGAAAAGATTGCCAGATTAAACGAAATGATACGGGAATCAAAACGTATTGTGTTCTTCGGCGGCGCCGGGGTTTCCACAGAAAGCGGCATTCCGGATTTCCGAAGTACCGACGGTCTGTACAACCAGACCTACCAGTACCCGCCGGAGATGATCGTCAGTCACACCTTCTATGAGGATTGCCCGGAAGAGTTTTTTGATTTCTACAAAAACCGCATGTTGTTTCTGGATGCTAAACCCAACGCCGCCCATTTAAAACTGGCGGAACTGGAGAGGGCCGGCAAGCTGACGGCTGTCATCACCCAGAACATTGACGGACTGCACCAGGCGGCCGGCAGCAAGACTGTAATGGAACTGCACGGCAGTGTGCTGCGAAACTACTGTGAGGACTGCAACAAGTTTTTTGACGTGAACTACGTGAAAAATTCCAAAGGTGTTCCTGTCTGTGACAAGTGCGGCGGCCGGGTGAAACCGGATGTAGTATTATATGAAGAGAATCTGAACATGGACATCATGGAAGCTTCGGTGAACTATATTTCTCAGGCGGACATGCTGATTATCGGCGGCACCTCGTTAGTGGTGTACCCGGCGGCGGGGCTGATCCGCTACTACCGGGGCAACAAACTGGTGCTGGTAAACAAATCCGAAACCTCGGCAGACCGGGGAGCCAACCTGGTCATCCACGACAGCATCGGTAAGGTGTTCAGTCAGATTGTACTGTAACTGTCAATTGAAAAGTTTTTCTGCAGAACCGGAGCGGCGCAATACTGTTGCTCCGGTTCGTTTTTGTGCAGAATGTTTGTCTTTGTCTGGAATATTTCTGCAACCTGTTGATTTTTACTTGACAACTCTCTCAGCAGGTGATAATATAATTAAGCTTGTGATAGAGCATATTTTACTTCTTCTGCTCTCCAGACAGGGGGAGCCGAAAGTCCAGAGGAGGAGGTGATTTCGTGAGAGCATACGAAGTCATGTGGTTATCGATGGCGTGATTGCCAAATTCGAAAAACTGCTGACCGATAATGGTGCTACAGTAGAAAAGACAGATCGTTGGGGCAAAAAACACCTGGCTTATCTGATCCAGGATTTGTCCGAAGGTTACTACGTACTCGTTAATTTCAAGGCTGAACCTGCCGCTGTCAAAGAACTTGACCGTGTAATGAAAATTACCGACGAAGTGCTGCGCCATATGATCATTAAAAAGGAAGACTGATCAGAATTATCAGTCTGTGGAGGTAACTGAATGAACAAAATAGTTATTTTAGGTCGACTGACAAAAGATCCGGAAGTGCGCTATACCCCTTCCCAGAAGGTGGTGTGCTCTTTCACACTGGCAGTTGACAGACCTTTTTTAAATCAACAGGGCCAGCGCGAAGCAGATTTTATCCCCGTAGTGGTATGGGGTAAGGCTGCTGAATTATGTGGAAACAGTCTCGCAAAAGGACATCGTCTGTTAGTGGAAGGGCGTCTCCAGATCCGCAACTTTGATGCCAAGGACGGCACCAAGCACTGGGTGACGGAAATCATCGCCAATAACGTTGAATTTATTGAACGCAAGAGCGAAAGCGCCAACCGCAACCAGAACTTTAGCCAGCAGTATCCCGGACCGGATGCCGGTGCGGCGGAAGCTGCGGCTCCCGCGGCTAAATCGCCTATGGGCGGTTTAGGCAGCGATGTTCCCTTTGACGAAGAAGTTCCGTTCTAAACAACAGGGAGGATTAAGCTAATGAAAATGCAAAGAGGCAGAAGACCGAGAAGGAAAGTTTGCAGCTTCTGCGTAGATAAAGCGGAGAGCATCGACAAGCTGCACAAATTTGTAACCGAACGCGGCAAGATTTTACCCCGCCGTATTTCCGGTTGCTGCGCTAAACATCAGCGCGAACTGACCACTGCGATCAAACGCGCACGTAACGTTGCGTTAATGCCGTTTACCGCTGACTGATCAGTATAAGATCTGTACAATCAGAATCCCCGTCGCAATTGCGGCGGGGATTTTTTGATGGAAGAAACACTGTACCGGGAAATCATGGGCAAAGCTATATAGAAAATGCTGCGTGGGGAAATCACGGGTAAAGCTTGTATAGAAAACGCTACGTGAAATCATGGGCAAAGCTATATAGAAAATGCTGCGTGGGGAAATCACGGGTAAAGCTTGTATAGAAAACGCTACGTGAAATCATGGGCAAAGCTTGTATAGATAATGTAGCGTGGGGAGCGGGCTGAAGTATAACCGGAGGGCTTTGTGAAAACGTTTTCTTCACTATTTTCAGTTTTAGTAAGATATTTCATTTTCTCCTATAGTATTTTAAATGAGAATATGTTAAAATATGCTAACATAAATCATAGAACAGAAACAGAGGCCATCATACTATTTTTCCGGAACCGGTTGCATCAGCAGGCAGGTCCGCAGGAGGGAATATGGAAAAGTATCAGTTTGATCAAACGTTAATGCAAACCATGGAAGATTCCCATATTCCGTTTGCCGTTTACCAGTTCATTGATAAACGGGTGGTTACCCTTGTTCTTTCGGCAGGCTTCTGCAAGTTGTTTGAGTTTGATAAAAAAGAAGACGCCTACTACGTGATGAATAATGATATGTACCGCGCGACGCATCCGGACGACAAGGCGCGGATTGCAGACGCGGCTTTCCGCTTTGCCACGGAAGGCGGGAGTTACGAGGTGGTGTACCGCACAAAGACCCGAAACCATGGCAATTATCTGGTGATCCATGCCCAGGGCGAGCACGTTTATACTCAAAACGGCGCCCGGCTGGCGATCGTATGGTATACCAACGAGGGAATCTATTCCCCGACGGGTTACGGGACGGACAGCAATGCTTTAACGGATTCTTATAACCGGATGCTGCGGGAAGGAAGTCTGATTCACCACGCCCATTATGATGCTCTGACAGGCTTGCCGAACATGGCATACTTTTTTGAGCTGGCAGAGGCCGGGCGGAAAACGCTGGCAGCTGAGGGGAAACAGACGGCTATCCTGTATTTTGATCTTTGCGATATGAAATCGTTTAACCGGAGGTTCGGTTTTTCCGGTGGGGATGAACTGCTGCGTGCTTTTGCCAAATTGCTGGCCCGTTATTTCCATAATGAAAACTGCTGCCGTATCAGTGCGGATCATTTTACCGTTTATACTGACGCGGCCAATCTGGAAGACAGGATCAAGAAAATTTTTGATGAATGCAGGAGCCTGAACGACGAAGCGACCCTGCCGGTCAGAGCAGGCATTTATCTTGACAACATCGAAGGCATTGATATCGACCGGGCTTGCGACCGGGCGAAGATTGCCTGTGATACCAACCGGAACAAGTTCATTTCCGTCTATGAATATTTCAGCGAAGATATGCTTAAAACCATACAGGCCCAACGTTATTTTGTGGAAAATCTGGACAGGGCCCTGGCGGAAAAATGGGTTACCGTTTACTATCAGCCTATCGTGCGTACGGCCAACGGCTGCGTATGTGATGAAGAAGCGCTGGCACGGTGGGTTGATCCGGAGAGGGGCGTAATTTCTCCGGCGGATTTTATTCCGGTTCTGGAAGAAACCATGCTGATTTACAAGCTGGACTTGTATGTGGTGGAACAAGCGCTGGCGAAAATGAAAAAACAGGCTGAAGCGGGCCTGTATGTTGTGCCTATTTCCATAAACCTGTCCCGGGCGGATTTTTATGCCTGCAATATTGTGGAAGAAATCTGCCGCCGGGTGGACGGGGCCGGTATCGGCAGAGCAATGATAACGATAGAGATCACGGAAAGCATCATCGGCAGTGATTTTGAATACATGAAGGGACAGGTGGAGCGGTTCCGTGAGTTGGGCTTTCAGGTGTGGATGGACGACTTTGGCAGCGGGTATTCCTCGCTGGATGTGCTGCAGCAAATCCATTTTGACGTAATCAAATTCGACATGCGCTTTATGAAGCAGTTCGACAATACGGACAGAAGCCGGATTATCCTGACGGAGCTGATGAAGATGGCCACCGGTCTGGGCATCGAAACGGTGACGGAAGGGGTGGAGACCATCGAACAGGTGGATTTCCTGCGGGAAATCGGCTGTACAAGATTGCAGGGATTCTTCTACTGTTGCCCGCTGCCCTTTGAGAAAATACTGCGGCGTTATGAAAAAGGAAGGCAGATCGGCTTTGAAAATCCGCAGGAGTCGGATTATTATGATGCAATCGGGCGCATTAACCTGTATGATCCTTCATATATTGCGAAGGAAGACAGCGAAAGTCTCCGGCAATATTTCAATACCCTGCCTACTGCGATTCTGGAACTGCAGGGAGACGAAGTAAAGCTGTTACGCTGCAACCGTTCCTATCGGGAATTCCTTGAAAAAGCGGCGGGGGTTGACGTGAAAAACAAGCGGATTTATAATATCAAGCTTGCCGATCAGCCGGATACGTACTTTATGGGTGAAATAAAGCGTTGTGCTCTGGAAGGAAACCGGGCCATCACAAAAGGAAAAGTGGGGGACGCAACGGTACACTCATTTCTCCGGCGCATTGCGGAGAATCCGGTTACCGGATCTGTGGCGGTAGCTATTGTCGTGCTGAATGTTGTGAGGTAAATATAAATCGGATCCATGCAAAGCGGAAGCAGCGTTTTGCATGGATTTTTTAATTTGCGTTAAAAAATAAATAGGTAGGTTGTTTTGTATACCGTTTTGGAAAAAGTCGGGCGTTGTGTTTCGGCACGGTAAGGCCTATTTTTTCTTGACCGCTCTATAGTCAATTTGTTATAATTACTCTGTATAGCTATGCCGTATTTTAAGCGGCTCATTTGTATGCCGGATAAGAAAAAACCGGTTAACAGGAGGCAGAAACATTATGGAGGCAAAAAGAAGACTGGTAACCCGCAGCGATTTTGACGGGCTGGCCTGTGCAATGATGTTACGCGATCTGGATTTGGTCGACGAAATCAAGTTTGTACATCCTAAGGATGTACAGGACGGGAAGATTGAACTGACGAAAAGTGATATAACTACCAACCTGCCCTACGATCCGCGGGTCGGGCTGGCCTTTGACCATCACGAATCGGAAATGGACCGGCTGAAGGCGATTGAAACCGGCGGCAAGCTGATTATTGATCCTAATGCTCGCAGCGCGGCCCGGGTGGTATACGATTATTACGGCGGCAAAAAAACATTTAAGAAAATCAGCGATGAGCTGATGGCAGCTGTAGACAAAGGCGACAGCGCCGACTTTACCATCGATGAGATCCTCAACCCGAAAGGCTGGGTGCTGCTCCATTATCTGATGGATGCCCGTACCGGTCTGGGACGGTTCCATCAATTCCGCATTTCCAATTATGATCTGATGATGGAACTGATCCAGTATTGCATGGATCATACGATTGATGAGATTCTGGAGCTGCCGGATGTAAAGGAACGCGTGGATTTGTATTTTGAACAGTCAGAACAGTTTGTGGCGCAGCTGAAACGCATTGCCAAAGTGTATGATAAAGTGGTGGTTCTGGATCTGCGCAACGAGGAAGTTATCCATGCGGGCAACCGTTTCATGATTTACGCTCTGTATCCGGAAACCCAGATTTCCGTGCATGTGGCCTGGGGCTTCCGTAAACAGAATACAGCCGTTATGATCGGCAAGTCCATTGTGAACAAAGCTTCTAATGTGGACATTGGTGAACTGTGCCTGAAATACGGCGGCGGCGGTCACCACAATGCCGGTACCTGCCAGCTTGACAACGACGAAGTGGATAAACAGCTGCCGGATATTATTGCAGCGCTGAATGCATAAGGAATAATTAGGTAATTGTACAATTTTATTTGTTCAGCCCGGGTTATCGTATCGGTCGAGCTGTGGCAACATAATGGAGGATAGGTCAACATGTTAGATATGAAATTTGTGCGGGATAATCCCGAAAAAGTAATGGAAGCCGTTCGCAAAAGGAACGGCGAACTGAACCTGGATGAGTTTCTGGCACTGGACAAGGAACGCCGGGAAATCACCCAGCAGGTGGAAGCACTGAAAAATGAACGCAACACGGCGTCCAAAGAAATCGGTAAGCTGAAAAAGGCCGGGGAAAACGCAGAAGAAAAGATGGCGGAGGTCCGCGCCATCGGGGATAAGATCGCGTCGGACGATGTTCGCCTGCGGGATATTGAAGCGCGGTTAAAAACCATCATGCTGGCCATTCCCAACATTCCGGCCGAGGATGTTCCCGTGGGAAAAAGTGACGCGGACAACCCGGAAGTGCGTCGTTGGGGCGAACCCCGCAAGTTTGATTTTGAACCGTTGTCCCACTGGGATCTTGGCGAAAAGCTGGACATTCTGGATTTTGAACGGGGTCATAAGATTTCCGGCGCCCGCTTTACGGTGTATAAAGGCCTGGGTTCCCGTCTGGAGCGCAGCGTAATCAACTTCTATCTGGATCTGCATACCTCGGAACACGGCTATACAGAATTCTTCCCGCCCTTCATCGTGAACAGCGACAGCATGCAGGGCACCGGCCAGCTGCCGAAATTTGCGGAAGATATGTTCAAATTGCAGGGAATGGACATGTACCTGATTCCCACGGCGGAAGTACCTATTACCAACTTGCACCGGGATGAGATCCTGAATGGCGACGATCTGCCGCTGCGTTACTGCGCCTATAGTGCCTGCTTCCGTGCCGAAGCCGGCAGCGCGGGCAAGGATACCCGGGGACTGATCCGTCAGCACCAGTTTAATAAGGTAGAGTTAGTTAAATTTACCCGTCCGGAACAGAGCTGGGATGAACTGGAAAGCCTGACAAACAATGCAGAGCATGCATTGCAGCTGCTGGGCCTGCCCTACCATGTGGTACGGCTGTGCACCGGTGACCTGGGCTTCTCCAGTGCCACTACTTATGATTTGGAAGTATGGCTGCCTCAGGCGAACTGCTACCGGGAAATTTCTTCCTGCTCCAACTTCCTGGACTTCCAGGCCCGCCGGGCTAACATCCGGTTCCGCCGGGACGCCAAGTCCAAACCGGAATTTGTACATACCCTGAACGGCTCCGGTCTGGCAGTAGGCCGTACCGTAGCCGCGATTCTGGAAAATTACCAGCAGGAAGACGGAAGCGTAATTGTTCCGGAAGTCCTGCGTAAATATATGGGTTGTGACGTGATTCCCGTACCGGAAAAGAAAAAATAAAAGAATTGAGGTGACAACATGGCAGATACATCTGTAAGCTACAAGTGTCCTAATTGTAGCGCACCCTTAAGCTTTCTGCCCGGCCATGACAAAGTGACCTGTGAATACTGCGGCACGGAATTCGAGGTTAAGACCATCGAAGAAATGTTTGCCAAGCAGGAAGAACGGGCGGCTCAGGCAGAAGAGGCCAGAGAAGCAAAATGGGATACCGCCCATGCGGGCAGCGAATTTACAGAAGACGAAACCGCCTTCCTGAAGTCGTTTACCTGTTCTACCTGCGGTGCGGAACTGGTCTGCGATGAAAACACCATGGCGACAGAATGCTGTTATTGCGGCAATCCCACCATGATTCCGTCCCGTTTCAAAGGAATGCTGAAGCCGGACTTTGTCATTCCGTTCAAGAAGACAAAAGAAGAAGCGGTGGAAGCCCTGAAGAAATTCTACGAAGGGCGGAGACTGCTGCCGAATGAATTTACGGCCAATAACCGTGTGGAAGACATTCAGCCCATGTATGTGCCTTTCTGGCTCTTCGATTCCGAAGTTACCGCTTCGGCAGCTTTCAAAGCAGAAAACGATGTGGTGTTTGACACAGCGGATTCGGTCATTACCGAGACCAGCGTTTACGACGTGGAACGTGTCGGCACCATGAAGTTCGAACGGATTCCGGTAGACGGCAGTGAAAAGATGGATGATGCCTACATGGAAAGTATTGAGCCTTTCGATTACAGCGAAATGGTTCCCTTTACCACGGCATACCTCACCGGCTACCTGGCAGATAAGTATGATGTAAGCGCCGAGGACAGCGTGCCCCGGGCCGATAAGCGGGTAGAATACAGCGCGGCCGGCGTGCTGGAGGAAACCGTGACGGGGTACATGCGCCACCAGGTGGAATCCTGTGCCATCCGGAAAGACGTAGGCAGTGTAAAATACGCGCTGGTACCGGTCTGGATTCTGACCACTCGATACAAAGACCAGCCCTACACCTTTATGATGAACGGACAGACCGGCAAGTTTGTCGGCAGCCTGCCCTGGGATAAGGGTAAGGCGACAAAATATCAGGCGCTTGCCACCCTGATTCCGTTGCCCATCGTCTATTTCATTGCGAAATTCTTATTAGGATGAGGGGAGGCGGCAGATTATGAAAAAAATTTTTGCAATTGTAACCATGCTGGTTTCCCTGTTAGTGGCTGTTTCTACCGGGTTCACGGCAACAGCGTCTGCTGCCGGGCAGCAATATCCCAGTTTTGTAGACGGCGCCGCCCTGGTGCAGCCGGTTGACAAAACAAAACTCCTGAGCAAGCTGCGGGAGATTGAAAGCAAACACGGCATCCGTTGTGCCGTTTTGACAGTAAAAACTACTCAGGGCATGAATATCCGGGATTACGCCCAGTCCGTCCAGGACCAGTATTTTGCCAATGCGCCCAAGGGCAGTATCCTGATGGTTATCAGCATGGACAACCGGAAGTGGCATATCACTACGGACAAGACCATGCGTACAAAGATTATTGATGACGTAGTGACGGGCGATTTAAAAGATGCTTTTATCAATGATTTGAAAAAGGGAAGATACGCGGCAGCTTTCACCAATTACGGAAACAAGGTTGATGAGCTGATGACCTATTATGAAAAGAAAGGGGAGGCCTACGACCCGTCCAAGGAGTTCAGTTTTGGCGCGGGAGCTGTGGCAGCCATCATTTCGTTCCTGATTGGCGGCGGCGTGAAGAAGGGTATGATAGCCTCCATGAGCAACGTAACGAACGCTGTGGAAGCCGGACAGTACCTGAAACGCGATACCTTCAACCTGATAGGCAGTAACGACCGGTATTTGTACACCCATACTACTGTAGTACCCAAAGCCAAGTCGCGCGATAATGACAGCGGCAGCAGCGGAGGCACCGGAGGACACGGTGGCGGAGGCGGCAGCTTCTGACGATAGAACATACAATTTAATAGTACCATGACACGGGGAGCTTATTTGCTGAGAGGAGCCTGCCGGTTGCGAAATAAAATCTGCAATCGTCTGAAGGTTCGACCCGGAACCTGATTTGGATAATGCCAACGTAGGAATGTCAGAGAAAATTTTGCAAAAGAGTTGCAGACAAAAAAAGCAGGCAGCGTCCAAAAAAGACATTGCCTGCTTTTTGTTTCACGTGGAACGTAGTTTAAATTGATGGTTAATATTATTTTGTAATTTCGGATCATACAATAAAGATAGGTTTCTGTTTCAAAAATAATTTGGAAAAAAGGCTGGAAACTATTTGCCAAAATATTTTAGGAAAAACATAATTTGATTTTTTGCGGAAGGGAAAAAGTTAAAATGAAAAAAAAGTATTACACCCAAATGGAAGCCGCCCGAAAAAATATCATCACACCGGAGATGAAAAGTGTAGCGGCGAAAGAAGACCGCCCTGTTGAATTTATCCGGGAACGGGTGGCCAGCGGTACGATTGTCATTCCTGCCAATCCGTTGCATATCAGCCTTGACCCCAATGGAATCGGCAGCATGCTGAAAACCAAAATCAATGTGAACCTGGGCGTCAGCCGGGACTGCAAGGATTATGATATTGAAATGAAAAAAGTCATGAGCGCCGTGAACCTGGGAGCGGAAGCCATCATGGACCTGTCCAGCCATGGAAACACGCAGCCATTCCGGCAGAAATTATGTCGGGAGTGCCCGGCCATGATCGGTACCGTACCGGTGTATGACGCGGTGATTCACTATCAGCGGGACCTGAACACGCTGGCGGCCAAAGATTTCATTGACGTGGTGCGCCTACACGCAGAAGATGGGGTGGACTTTGTAACCCTGCACTGCGGTATTACCCGTAAAACCATTGAACAGATCCGGGCCGGCAAGCGTAAAATGAATCTGGTGAGTCGGGGCGGCAGTCTGGTTTTTGCCTGGATGAGCATGACCGGAGAGGAAAATCCGTTTTATGAATACTATGATGAAATTCTGGATATCTGCCGGGAACATGATGTGACCATCAGCCTGGGGGACGCTTGCCGTCCCGGCTGTCTGGCGGACGCCACAGACCAATGCCAGATTGAAGAACTGGTCCGGTTAGGCGAATTGACGCAGCGGGCCTGGGAAAAGGATGTGCAGGTCATGGTGGAAGGCCCGGGTCATGTGCCGCTGGATCAGATTGCGGCTAACATGAAAGTACAGCAGACGATCTGTAAAGGCGCGCCCTTTTATGTGTTGGGACCTCTGGTTACGGATATCGCTCCGGGCTACGATCACATTACGGCAGCCATCGGCGGGGCCGTGGCAGCTATGTCAGGTGCGGCGTTTTTGTGTTATGTGACGCCGGCAGAACACCTGGCCCTGCCCAACGTGGAAGATGTGAAACAGGGCATCATCGCCAGCCGGATTGCAGCACACGCGGCAGACATTGCCAAAGGCATTCCCCACGCCCGGGAGCAGGATGACCGGATGGCAGAGGCCCGCCGCAAACTGGACTGGGAGGCTCAGTGGGAAGAGGCAATCGATCCGGAAACGGCCAAAGCCGTCCGGGCCAGCCGGGCGCCGGAAGATGACCACAGCGACACCTGCAGTATGTGCGGCAAATTCTGCGCCGTCCGCAGCATCAACAAAGCGCTGGCAGGAGAATTGATAGATATACTGTAAGAATAAAAACCAGCAGCCGGTAAGGCGTCGCAAAACCATTCCTGTTTGCTATTGCATGGGCTTATTTGCCTGCGGCTTCGAAACTCGGACTTCGCCCTCAGACAGCTCGCCGCTACGGCAAATTTCACCTCATGAAATATCGCAAACACTCATGACGTTTTGCTTACGCCTTACCGACTGCTGGTTTTATAGAAAACAGAAATCCACTAAGCTGCAGGTTTCATTCAACCGCAATCACTTAGTGGATTATTAAATGTGTAATTGATTCTGCGTTTCCTATTCCGTTTCCATTTCCGGCGTGTACAATTTCCAGCCCGCCCGTCCGTGGTTTTTTACATAATACAAGGCTTTGTCCGCCGCATGGTACAAATCATCAAAAGTCTTCCCGTGTTCCGGGAACATGGCGATGCCAACGGAAACGGAGACGTAAGCACATATATCTTTATGGAGTATCAGCTGATTTGTCTCTTTTTCAATGCTTTCGGCCAAATGCAGTGCATTTTCCGGTTTTTCGATGTCCCGCAAGAACACCATGAATTCATCGCCGCCGGTTCGCCCGGCCACGTCCATGCCCTTGAAGGTGTTCTTGATTATACCGCCGATAGCGCTGAGAACGATATCACCTTTGGCATGACCCAACGTGTCATTGATGGTTTTGAATTTATCTATGTCAATCATCATCAGCGCACACGCACTGTTTTCTTTATTATTTTTGTAATAATTGAGCAGCATCATGCGGATCAGTTCTTCCGTGGCGCTTTTGTTCAACAGGCCGGTGAGGCCGTCGGTTCTGGAACGCTTTTCCAGTTCCAGTTCCAGAAGGCGCTGTTTTGTCACGTCATTGATCAGGGCGATGATGCCGTTGACATTTCCTTTTTCATCATAGGTAGGGCGTTTGATCAGCTGCAGAAATTCCTGAACGCCATCGTAATTTTCTTCAATGACATAGTCTGTCCCCTGCCCGGTAGTCAGAATCTTTTTATCTGCCTCCATGGCGATTTTTGCATTGTGTTTATCCTTACGGATATCCATATCCGTTTTGCCGCGAAGGGTCCAGTGGGGATCATCCTGTTTGATATGGCGCCAGTAGTGGGTCATGAATACATAGCGGCCTTCCGTATCCTTCCAGAAGATATTGGAAGGAAGTTGCTGCAGCATTCTGACAATTTCGTTAAAGGTGAGGGAGTCTTTGGCCCGAATGGCATTGTTGATACGCCTTTCTAAAAGTTCCCACTCATTGGGCGGTGTCAGCAGTTCTGTAAAACCGCGTTTTAAGCAGTCAATGTCTTTCTGGTTCGGAAGTCTGGGAGAAAGGGCGATAACCGGAATGGAAGTGAACAGTTTATCCATACTCATTTTATCCACAAACGAAAAATTGCTTTGCCGCGCCAGATCAAGATCAAGCAGCACAGCTGAAATATTTGCGGTACGCTGAATTAAGAACCGGTAGGCATCTTCTTCGTTATTCATAGTAAATACGGTAAATGCATTAGAAAGCTTTTCGATAAATTCTGTGGATAAAGTCATTGGCGGAACAATCACAAGGAGCTGCATTTTTTCTTCCATATCAGGCTGTCGTCCTCCTTTCTTCAAGAATTATGATATAAGTTATAATAAGTATAACATTCGATAAAGAATTAGAAAACCCTCTTTTCATTAAATCCAAAAATATTTGTGAAATATCAATTGACTTTTTGACTTTCTGTAAAAAGAGTGGTATTATAATTGTGCTGGTTGGCACTCTTTTATGCAGAGTGCCAACGAATCTGCGCGGCAAACTGTTTGCTGAACCACTTTTGTTTTGCAACGATGTTGTGCAGTACTGCTTTGTTTATAATTTTTTAAAATAAAAGGAGCTGTAACTACCATGGAAAATGAAAAAGAAAAGTTTGAGTTTCAGGCCGAGACCAAACAACTGCTGAACTTAATGATTAATTCCATTTACACCAACCACGAGATTTTTCTGCGTGAGTTGATTTCCAACGCCAGCGATGCCATTGACAAGCTGCGTTTTGCATCCCTCACCCATAGTGACTTGCTGGAAGGGGACAGCGAGTTTGTGATCCGCCTGACTCCGGACGAAAAGGCAAAAACCCTTACCATTACGGATAACGGGATTGGTATGACCAAAGAAGAAGTAATCAAAAACATCGGAACGATTGCCCAGTCCGGTACCAAGGAATTCCTGGCCAAACTGGAAGAAGCCAACAAGATTGCGAAAAAGGCAGAGGAAGAAGCCGGTAAAGAAGCGAAGACCGACGCTACCACCAAAGACCTGATCGGTCAGTTCGGCGTAGGTTTCTATTCCGCGTTCATGGTTTCGGATAAAGTGACTTTGATAACCCGCAAGGCCTGCGAGGTGGCAAAACACGGCACCAGCATCACCCTCCAGCTGGGCGAAGCCTATGCAGGCGAAGGGGCGGAACAGGATATGACCAGTTACTGGACACTGGAAAGCCTGGTGAAAAAATATTCCGATTACATCCGCTATCCTATTAAAATGGAAGAAACTACAGAAGAACCGGCCCGCAACGACAAGGGTGACATCGACGATAAACTGCCGCCTGTTAAAAAAACAGAAGACAAGACCCTGAACTCCCAGACCCCGCTGTGGAAACGGAACAAGAGTTCCATCAAGCCGGAAGAATACAACGAATTCTTCAAGCACCAGTTCCACGAATGGGAAGACCCCATGTGGTATTACCACACCCGGGCAGAGGGTACTGTGGAATACACAGCGCTGCTGTACATTCCGGGCAAGGCGCCTGCCAATCTGTATTTCCAGGAATATGAACCGGGCCTGCAGCTCTTCTCCCGTTCCGTATTTATTATGGAAAAATGCAAAGACCTGCTGCCGGACTACCTGCGCTTCGTCAAAGGCCTGGTGGATTCCCCGGACCTGTCTCTGAATATTTCCCGGGAACTGCTGCAGCAGAACCACACCATCAAAGTGATCGGCCGCAACCTGGAGAAAAATATCCTGAAACAGTTGGCGGATATGCTGGCTAAAGAACGGGAAAAATATGAAAAATTCTGGAACGAGTATGGACGTTCTTTAAAGGCCGGCGTATATAACAGCGTGTACGATCCGGACAGCAAAAAGGATCAGCTGGCAGATCTGCTGCTGTTCATGACCAGCAAGGAAGGCAAACTCTGCACCCTGAAGGAATACACGGACCGCATGCCGGAAAGCCAGAAGGCTATTTACTATGCAACCGGCAAAGACAAAGAGGCCATTGAGCATCTGCCCCAGATGGAAGCGGTGAAGGACAAAGGTTTTGAAGTGATGTTCCTGCTGGATCCGGTGGACGAGTTCTGCCTGGAAGCGCTGCAGGAATACGCA